>NZ_CP020477.1:2415000-2687463 GCF_002116695.1 Acidianus manzaensis | reverse complement strand
TTTCGTAAAACAAAAGTTTGTAAGTGTAATTGTCTCTACCTAGGAGGATTGTGTAGGATGAATATCTGTTTCTGATATGGTTTATTGATTAAGATTCCTGTTTCAAATACTTATATAAGCATAAAATTTTTAAACGATGGATTTATTATTGAACACTCTACAAGTTAATCAATCTGTTTTTCTATTTCAGTTAAATCTTTGTATCTAATTAATATCTTATCATTTTCCTTTTTAAGCAGAATCTGATCGTATGGTAATCCTCCGTGAGCGTATAGTATTCTTCTGGTAAAATGCCCTTTTTTACCTTCATCTTCTTCAGATTTCTCTTTTTTACTTTCCTTAATTTTTGCGTATTCTTTCCAATCGTCTTCTATCCTATTTTTGGATCTTTCAATTTCACTAATTTCTTGCGTAACTATAGTTTTTGTTATTTCATCACAGTATTTTTCTACTAGATTTTTTAAATCCTCTAATGAACTAAAATTGAAGATAGAAGCGACTTTGAATAATGCGTGAGCCTCAGCAGTTTCAACTTTAACATTTCCCTTATATTTGAAAGAGTCCCATGTCACGTTTGTTATTTCGTCTTCTAAAGCTTTTAGAATATTGTTAACGTCGAGAATTCTAGCGCCCTTTTCAGTTTGCGTATTCGTTTGTTCAAGTTTTTGCTTAACGTATAAAAATAATCCACCATCTAAAGCCAAAGCTAGCCTGTGAACGTCTTTATGAGAGAATAAAGAGGAATTGCATGAGCATATTTTATCAGGCTTATATCTATTTTCTTCCTTATTTAGTATTAAAAATGTGATGTACTTTAATCCTGCTAATGGATTAATTTTGACACTGTTTGTTTCGTGAACTTCTAAAGGTTTTGTAGATTCATAAGGGTCAGAATTGTAAACGACGAATTTTACTTCTGTTCTTTTCAAAACAGAATAGACTGAAATAGCTAGCATTATAGCGTCTTTTGCTAATAAAGACATGTAATTTATTCCATGAGTAGAATCTAGAAAAACTTCTTTTGGATTTTCCTTTTGAAGTTCCTCTAAAGTTTTTAAATAAACGTAAGAAAAATAAAATCCTAAATCTCCTTTAAACTTTCCCATAACGTTAGGTGCTACTATAATCTCATCAAAACCATCTATCTTACCCTTAACGTAATCTTTAACATCGTTTACGCAATCGTTAAAGTTACTCCCATTCTCGCAAAGAGAAATCCCAGCAAAAATAACCTTTTTCCCTTGAAAGACGGAGAAGCTAGTCTTACTTTTTACTATTTTTTCATTAAATGAATATTCAGTATCTTTATATTTCCCTGGATCTCCAATTACGGCAAATACTAAACTCATATAATATACTCACGAGAAGCATACTTAAAAATTTCGTTAGTAATAGGTAGAGTTCTAGTGTGTGTAATCTGAATACTTTACGTTGGTTTTACGAGAGGTTCTGATTTAGAGAAAAATCTTAATTTTCAAATACTTCACAAACTATGGTGGAATTTATACGTTTTTGTCCTCTAGTTGTAGTAAGATTTTTCCTAGTTCTGTTATTTTGCATTGTTTTAAGTTTCCTATTTTTTGGCATTCTACTAGTTTGTTTTCTTCTAATGAATCCATTTGTTTTGATATGGTTGATATGGATTTGTTTAATGATTTTGCTATGTCTTTTAAGCTTTTTTGGTTTTCTATCACTTTAAGTATTTTTATTTCTTCATCTTTTAATTTTTCTGGAATTGTTAGTGGTAGTTCTCCGATTAGGCTCATGTCTTCTGTGTAAAGTATTACTTTCACGTTTTTGTTTAAGCTTTTTGCTACTAGTCCGTAGTAGTATAGTGATAGTGCGAATAGTCTCATTCCGCCTAATATGTAAATTTCCATTTCGTTGTATTTTTTTAGTGTTTCTGCTATTTGTAGTACTACGTTTAGAAATGATTTGGAGATATCTAAAGCTTTAATTTCGTAATTTAATCCAGCTTTGGAGAGGTAGTCTTTTGCGTAGTTTATTGTATCTTCTGCTCTTTTTCTGCTTAAAGGGTCTTCTCCAAATGAGGTAAAGATTATTATTTTTTCTACGTCAGAGGTTCCTCTGGTGGAAATTATTCTAACTAGGTACTCGACAGTAAAGCCCAAAGATAATACTAAAACTTTCATACTTTTTACATAAGCCTGCAAATATATAAGTCTTTTTCCACATTAACGTGAAAATGTTAACGATTAGTAAAAGGGTGTGAAAAAGCTTTTAAACTAATATTGAGAGAATATCGTATGGAAAAAGATAACATGATAGAGCAAGAAAATGAGATTATTCCTATGATAAAATATGTTAATGATCGCGATCAAATTTTAAGAACTAAGGATCCTTCTAATGGGCTTAATGTATTTGGAAAAATAGGGTAAGTTAAAATGAATATAAACAAGATCGGTGAAAAAATTCGTTTTATTAGTTATGATGAATGGATTAAACGAATGAATGAAACTACTACAGAAAAAAAGAATGAAACTCCTGCTATAGAAAATACTTTATCTTCTTTAAATTTTGAGGATGGAGTTAGAGAGGCTAAGTCTCCTCAATCTCACGTTTTTCATGCTGTTTCAGTTGGTACTTTATCCATGGATATATGCAAGAGCATTTATGATGTTGATCCTTCTGCTTTTGCTCCGTTAGAAAAAGCTTATAATAAGGATTTTAAGGAATTATGTTTTTATGTAGGTTTTCTTTATGCGTGGAATAAATTGGAGAATAAGGAGGATAGGGTAAGGGAAATTGCTAGAGCTTTGAAATTTGACGATAATCAAGCTTTGCATTTTCTATCGTTATTTGCTAAAGGAACTTTGCCGGACAATGTTCATTTGCCTATCTGGGTTTCTGTTAAATTGGCTGATATGTTAATGAGTGATATAAGGAGTGCTAATGATATAGTGAAATATAAGGAGTCTTATACTGACGCTATAAGAGCTTTGAATTCTTATGGTTTGGATTTGAAATATATTTCTTCTACTCCTAGATTATTTACTTTATTAGCTTCTGATGAGATAATTAAGTTGAGTAATGGTGTTCCTTTAATTTCTTATCCTGATGGTTTTGTTTATTTAACTAAAAAAGAGTCTCCTCCAATATCTCTTCTTTCTATATATAATACTTTGGAAAAGTTGATGGAAGGAAAGGAAGAGGGGATTGGTGAAGTAAAGGATAAAATAGAAGAATGCTTAAAAAAAGAGTCTTTCGAGAAGCTGAATGATCCTAATTCTAGGAAGTCAGCCTTATACAAAGAAGGAAAACCTAAGCAAGTTAATGCTTTTCTACCTTCTAAGTTATGTTCTTACTTTGAAGATCAAGTTGGCCTTTTACCGCCTGAACTGAAAGTTAAAGTTGCTGAGGAGATTATTGAAAAGTATAAGAATGATATACCTTATGGTGTTTTAATGTATTTTATGGAGAAGTTCTCTTCTTCGGATAAGGATTACGTCAGGGAACGGCTAGGGATTAAAGAAAAGTTTCCACGTTACATGGAGGAGATTGATGATCCTATTCCTTTGTTGGAGAAAGTTAAGAGTATTATAAGGGAAAAGTATTCTTCAGCTAAGACTACGGATTTGACTTTGCTTTCTTTTGTTAAGAAGTCTTTTTCTGGTTATGTTCAAGATGATTTGCCAGAAGTTAGGGAAAAGCCTTATGATTATTGTGTGGTTTGTGGTGCTTCTATTTACGATAAGGAGCCAGTTCGTTTTAAGCAGTTTGCTGAATTGCTTTCTGGAAAGACTGAGATTTTCATTCCTAGGGAAACTGCATTGGATGAGATTGATAGGATAAGGGATGATTTGCACATATGTAAAATATGTAATTATGAAGCGTCACAGTTGAAAAATAAGATACAGCCTCCTTATTTTATTGTGTCGTTTTATCCTGGTATTCCGGTTTCTTTACTTAAAATCTTGGATTTTAACCCTGCTAAAATAGCTGATGTGACTAGAAAGATTACATCAAATTCAAGTTATTTGGATGTTATGCGTTCATGTGGTGGAGATTTTAACGAATCAAGTAATAAGAAGAGTATAGTTGATTGCTTATCGTCAAAAGTGATAATAAAGGCTTCTGATGTTGCTCCTAAATTGAAGATAATTACTAGGTTGGATAAGACTACTTTTAATAAGATTTTGCCTTATGCTCCTTTAATTTCTATATCTTACTTATCTGCTCCAGTAAAGGTTTCTTCTATCATACTAGATATTCCAGAGGAAAGTAGGAGTATTGACTTTTCTTCAGAATTTAATTATACTTGGACTAAATTGGAGAATAGAGAAAAAGAGGAGAATATTAATTACAAGACTTTGCTTCTCCTTTTATCTTATTATGAAAAGATTGGAGTATGCGAAAGAGATGATAATTGTATAAACGAAATGGCTAGCGAGATGGATTTGTTTGGTTCTGTAGATCCTTCTTTGTCTGTGTTAGCTTTTGGCATAGGAACTAATTTGGAAGAAGATAACAAGTTTTTCAGTTATATATCTCCTCGTTCATATTTTTTAAATTTTACTCTAGGTAAGGTATCTAAAATGGGAGAAACGTTAAAAAATAGTTTGTATTCAATAGCAGCAAATCTAAAAGAAATGAATAGACAAGCTAAATCAAAGGATGATGTAATAGGATTTCTAAGGGATGGCATTGATATGTTTTTCAAAACGTCTCCCATTAACTTATCAAAAGAGGATAGAATAGGAATTGCTATCGGTGCGTCTTTCTCTACCTTGGAACATAAATTGTCTGAAAAAGTGTTCACTGATGATAAAAAGAAGACCATGTATTATAAGTTAAATGATGTTTTCTCTGTTTTATATGATATAGAAAAGCAGAGCGATAGGTCTCTGGCTATATCAATTTCAAACGCAATAATAAATTGGTTGTATATCTTATATAAAACAATAGATGATAAAAATGAGCTTAAATGAAAAAATTGAAAAAATATTAGGAATAGAAAAGGAAAAAATATCTCCATTTTTTGCTGACTTATCAGATGTTAAAAAAGAAAACGCAGTACCAAGAGGAAGAGTAATTAACGTATTTGTAACGATACAGGCAGAAGGAGAATTAATAATAAGGCATGAAGGAGGAGAGGATATAACATTAGCTACTATAGGAGATAAGAAATATCCTATAATACTTCACGAAAAATTGGCTTCGAGCGTAAGAAGGAAAATGTTAGAATTACTGAGAAGAGACTATGCAGACCATAAAGAGGAAATAAACAAAATAAGAGGTAAAAATGACGATTGGGATTGCTCTTTAAGACCGTTCTCCTCCACGAACAAAGAAGAAAGAATGGGAGGGTTATGTGGAGAATGTCCTAATTGTATGGAATTTGGTTTTGCGGTAAAGGAAGGATCATTTAACTTAAAGAGTAGGATAGAAGGAGACTTACACATAGCTACGGAACCTGAACAAAAAAGCGTAGTAGTCAGAACTTTTAATGTGGTAGATGAAGTAACTAAAACAACGTTCGTACAAGGAGAAAGAACTGGAGGATTGTTCAGATTATCTTTAGTTAGAGAAGGTACAATATTCGTAGGAAAAGTAGTAATGAAAGACGTAAGTCCAGCAGAGTTCTTACTGTCACTTTACTCATTAGCATCTACTAGCAGAATAGGTGCAGTAACTAGCGATTTCGGAAAAATATCTGTACACATACCGGCAATAATATTTTCATCATTTGAAGTTTCCTCAGGATATGACTTGCATAGAAGAGCAGAAATAGAAGGATTAAACAATTTAGACGAAATAAATAAAAGGATTAACTCCTACTTGGACAGATTTAAGAAAAATCACGTACTAGTAACTTCTGAGGATATTGCCGAGGAAGTATTAGATGAGTTAACTGTGAATGGCACAATATCTCACGACGTTGTAAAAGAAGCCTGGATAAATGGAGTGAACTTCAGAAAAGCAATAGAATTATTCGTTAGGGAGAAAAAATGAAAATATATGAAGCTGAGCTTACTTTAGAAGGATTTCTTATTTTTTCTACAGAGGTAAAACCTATGATAACTTCTTATTCGTCGATGGGTTCTTACATAACTCCATCACCTTACATTCACAATTATCCTGTAATGTACGGACTGCTAGGAATGCCTTCAGAGGCTTACTTCGTAATTCCCTCTTTACATAAGGCTGATTACGAATTAAAAGGTAAAAAATCTGGGGGAAACTCTCTTCTTCGGTATACTACGGTGAAAAGAGAAATAGAAAAATTTGCTAAAAAAGAGGAGCAATCACTATACTCTTTTCCGCTAGTTCCTAAAAAAATTATAGTTAATTCATTTTTACTATCATCAGAATCGTGGAGTTATGCATTACCAACCAGAAAACCTACAAAAAACGTTTTCCCTAGATTAACTAGTTACTCAGCTTTTTCGCCAGGTTCAAGGTTTATGACTTACATAGTAACTTCAGACGATTATCCTAAGTCAAAATTACCTAGGTGGATAAGAATAGGAAAGAAAAGATGGGGGATTCTGCAAATTTACTATAATGAGGTGGAAATAAAAGACATAAAGGAAAGTACAGAGGAATGTGCTAGCTCAATACCAGTAAATGATATAGATACTGAAAAATTTGGATATGAGATAAAAAATTTTGCAAAGGTTCTTGAAACTTCCTCGCTAAAAGAGGGAAAAATAGGTTGGGCAATAACTGACAAATGCTTAAAAATAAAAGGAGAAATTGAAAACAAACGCGTTAGTATAACTCTTCCATTGTAATCCAACTAATTGAGACTGTTTGAAGAAGTCATGAAAATTAATTGGAAAAACATACCTAAAGTTAACATTAAACTAAAACCGTCAGTAGGCGATTACTTCAGATTCCCTAAAGACTAGGCGGAACTAAAAGAATTAGAAGGGTCTTACTTAATCTTAATTAAAAATCATGCTTTGAACCAAGAGAGTGGGAAGATGAAAGAAGAATGACTGACCTCGTCTGACTTACGAATCAGCATTACCAGTGTACATTGATAAAGGGAAAAGGTTTATAATATTAGTATTATCATTTAAACGTAAAATTTCTACTAGATATTTGACGGATACGAGAAAATAGAACGACGTTAAAATTTGGTATAAGCTTTATTAGGGAGGAAGTATATAATAATATAATGTGATAGATGGAATAGAGATGAAAAATCCTAAATTACACGTCATTATAGTGCCACAAGAAAAAGTAAGATCATTTGAAATTGCTCCTTCATTACAGATAGGAAATTACTTAGTATTCATATTTACGGCAAATTTTGCAGTTAAAACATCTCAAGGATATATAGAATCTACAATAGTTCCCTTAAGTATTATAATAAGAAAAGTGATAAATACGTCCTTAAGATGTGAGGTTTATCCTATCCAGTTGGAGAAATCAGTATTCTCAGATATCATTTATTTCGTTTCTAACCAGAAATTGGAAAAAATAATGCCGAAGAAAGACCCATTCAAGTTCATGAAATACATGTAAATTTTTTATTTAATACTTAAAAAATTATTTTCAGTATCTCCAATTATCTAATGTAGTGTGCATGCAATGGAATTAACGAGAATTTGAAAACTAGACGATTCTATGAATAATTCTAATAAAGAGAATAATCTTGATTTTCAGATGGTCCACAATCTATTAGAAATGAGATAATATTTTTATGAAATATGAGCTTTCTTTGTGTATCTGAAAATTGAGGCAATTCTCTAGATCAGACAATCGTAGAATAAGCGTTAAGTATTTAAATGGTATACACGCTACAAAAAAGAAGATTATATTCTATTCAATGGAATTAACTAGAATAAAAAATGCAGATATCATTCTATATAAGCTTAATTTTCCATAATACACAATAAAATACGTTGGTCCTAATAAAAAGTTTTTAATTTAACAGCCGAATAACGCGTAATAACGCGTAGGAGAATTAAAAGATTTTAATATTACAAAAATCTATATTTTTTATAATTTATCTTAACTTATAGATAAATTTTTGTTGAATTCTTCCATAATTATTTTTGAAGAAAAATGAAGTTCAACCTCACACCACAAAACACTTTAATGATAATGAGATTAAGTATAGCGATAGCAGGATTAGCATTAGCAGCATTAGGAATAGCACACGTACTAGTACACGCAGGAGTATCTGATTTTGATGGAGCTGGAGATTGAATAAAAAGTTTTTAGTCTTATTTAAGGTATGTTTTTAATTATAAGTTACTCTTTTTTAGTGTGCAGTTACTTTCTCAGAAGAACAAACTTTCTACACTCCTCTATTACATTCAGAGGTTTGGAGATTTAAACCCAAAAATTTTGGGATTATTATCTGGAATAAAGGATGCTGAAGAATTAATCAGCTATCTGAGGAATAATTACGAGTACAGGACTTTTCCTTTCTTCAATGAGAAAGCTTTGGGATTGGATAAGTACATTTTTACTATTTATTCTCGAAGGAAATTTGATTTGTTGAAATTGTATGAAATGTTTGATGGAATGATTGGTTTCGCTTTGAGAGATGTTTTCAATCCTTCCTCAATTAATTTGATGATTTATTCAAATAGTTTAAGTTTTTTCAAGATTTTTGATTATTTGCTTGATAATGATTTTATTTATCATTATGAGTACTTAGGAAAAGTAAAAAGCAGATTAATTTATCCTTTAGATTATTCAATGTTCAATTTTGAAACGAAAGAATTTGAGGGAATTTCTCCTAGGGAAAGAGAACCATTTCAGAATGTTGATTTGACGGATGATTTTAAGCCAGATTATTATGACGTAAGAATAATAGGAAAGAAACAAGAAAGAACATACTCAAATTTGAAAGATCTTTCATCTCTTCTTGGATTTTCATTCAAGGATGTACTGTATCATTATCAAAAGCATATTGCAGGAAAAGGATTAATATCATCATACACTACATTTGTTGTAAGACCGCATTATAGACTTCAAGTAATTTTTAGTAAGGAGAATACGTTAAGGTATTTGACTAGAATTCCTACCTTATACTATGTTCATATTCTAGATAATTATTATGTTGCTCACATCTTAGGTTGGAATAGTCAATTATTTAAGTACGTTGACTTCATTAAGGACGCGGAATATGAATTTAATGATAAGATCTCTATAACTGTTCATCCAGCCAATGATAAGTATCGAATTGCTGCTTCTATTCCTTATGAGCATTTTACTGAAGATGGGAAGTGGGATTTTAATGTTGAAAGAATGATTTTGAAAGCTGAAAGGGTTATTGAAAGTATTAATTATCAAAGATAGCTCGTGTTTTTCTGTTAAGTTTACTTAAAATTCTGCTTAGTGAGCTAGATATTTCAGTTACAGTTATTTCAATTTCTATTTTAAATTTAAATAAACTTTATCTAAATTTCATTTATAATTTTTCTTTATTACTATTTTTACGTAATGTATAGACTAACCGTATGAAGACGTAATAAAAAAAGACAAAATTTAAGGAAAGAAAATAAAAAGAGTAAAAAATAATACGTAATAGTCAGTTTAATGTTTAAGTATTTAAGTCTTAACTAAGGAGAAGAGGCGTTAAGTCTGAGTATGCTCTAAAAAATTTTTAACATTTTTTGAAAATAGGCTTTATTTCAATTTGCGTTTAGTGTCAAACGTTAAGTTTAGTTGACTTAACGGAGAGTTGATTTTATAAATAGGCAAAACAACATTAATTTTGACAAACAAAACGATCAGTAATGACGAAAAGAAACTAAAATGACTACACAGGAAAACTAGTAAAAGCAATCCTAAGTAATAACGAAAAGAAACTAAAATAATTCGTTAAAATCTCCACCACATGAACGCAAAACGTAATTACAAAAAGAAACTAAAAACGAGTGTATTGGATTGAAGTCATGAAAATCGACAAATAATAGAGTTAAATTGTAGTTCATGAAATCTTCTATATATCTTACAATAAACGCTAATTAAATACTATGTCAGTAGTGATTTTCATGAACTAACTTTTTGTGCATATAGTTTCTTTATGTTTAATTTTTGCGTATTAACTAATTTTCACATTATAACAGTCTCAATTATATCTAGCTTTAATAAATAAGCGATTTCTTGTAGTAAATCGTAACAAAGGAGAAAGTATGTCAGAAAGACCTATTAGATTAATGGTATCTCAACTTCTTATATGATTAATATGTGGAACTGCAATAGCATTGTTAAATGGATAATTTTAATTTTGGAAGACTATCCTTTCAATTAAACAATGTAAGCCCCTAGACTTAGCCAGATTTGCTTCACTACTTATAGTGTGTATTCATTTGAATACTTAACGCTTATTTTACGACTGTCTGATTAAGAGAAGAACCTCAATTTTCAGATAATCCACAAACTACACTAATTAGAGAAGAAATTAGGTAAAATCTCAGATCCCTTTTCAATATCCTATCATTCCTCCACCTAATCCTACTATTCCTCCTTCTGCTAAACCTTTTATTGTTGCTATGGGTTTATGAACAATAAAGACAAAACGGTGATGCTACAGTAAAACTGAATTCAGCAACTCAAGCTTTATTTTCAGCAAAAAAGATGGGACTAAATATTCTTCTAAAATTATTAATTGGAGACACTGAAGTTATTTTAACGTTTTCAGATCCATTAGATTTAAGCCCAGAAGCTACTTACAATATCGTGATTTCAGCAGAAGCATCAAGCAATAAAATAGAGATATAGTACCTAGCAGATTCAGTTTTATAGATAAGGAAAATTTTTAATAGTTCATAGAGTATTTGAAAATCTAGGTTTTTCTCAGACCATAGTAGAATCAACGTAAAGTATTCAAATAGTACAGAAACTAAAATTTTTAAAATAATTTTTAAACAGTTAGGGTCGATATACTGCTTTGGCTGTAATATTAACAATGTTTCCTCCAACATTAATGGTAAGGGATATATATTGTGTTCCAGGCATTAAGCTATATAAATTGTTGAAATGTAATGTGACATTATTATTACCTGGAACCAACGTTGCAGGGTTTATAGATGTTGAAATTAGATTATATCCTTGTATCACTGCAGAAATTATAATGGCCTGGGTTTGAGAATAAAGGGTTATATAAGCGTTGCCATTACTTGTAATTGTACCTTCTCCTATTTGATATAGTAGATACTGAGGTTGGTTATAATATTGATGCTGGTAATTTATTAGTGGAGAATAAGGAACTGGAATTATTCCTTTTGTAATATTATATGATATACCACCTAAACCTGTGTAGACCAATATATATCCTATTATTATTAATATAAAGGATATTATGCTTAAAGCTAGAGTTAAAAAGGAAGCGAATGATAATAAAAATCCCACTAAAACTAATATTCCTCCAACTTCTACTATTCCTTTTCTATAAGTATCCCCAACTTGATAGGTACCAATGGAAATCATGATTATGCCTATAAAACCTAAAATAGCTGCAACTACAGCTAATCCTGTACCTGCAAATAGACCTAAAAATACACCAGCCGATGCATCACTGTACGATGAAGTGGAAATTAAAGAAATAGATGTTATTACTATTATGATGAGACTAATAACTAACAGTAATAAACTTACTAAGTAAAGAGTAGCCCCAGTCTCACCTGTTCCTACTGGTCTGCCAAGATTTCTCAGTATGGAAAACCCTTTTCTCATAGAAATTACTCCTAGAATCTGGAAGATTGGGGAAAGAATGAATAAAACTGATGCTATAATTAGAACTGTAGTAGCTGATGCTAGAGTATTCGAAAGGGCAGTTGAATTTCCAGACGAGGTACTAATCGTGGACAATGAGAAGGCTGGGATGCTAATAAGAATAACAGCTACTGATATTATAGGGAATAGCATAGAGAGTATTTCGAATAGTGTTCCTGTTCTTAATTTCTTTATTCCATTTAATTCACTATCATATGACATTTAATATCATATAGTCTTTTCTTTTTTCTAAGTTAAAAGCATTTCGCTTTTTGTATTAGTTTATTAATGTGTGTAGTATTTCATTTTAACGCTTATTCAGCAGGGATTTCTACTATAGAGAATAGCATTAATTTCCGGGAACTCCACAAACTGCTAGTTTATTGGCTATGTATCTTCTCAGGAATCCTCTGAAAATGGGAAAACGTTAATTATCGTGATCACAAATTTTTGATGTTATGTTTTAGTGTGTATCCTAATGCTTTAAGTTGATTTTACGAGACGTCCTGATTTAGAGAAAAACCTTAATTTTCAGATATTCCACAATCTAGTTATGTTTTTTTAAGATTATGTTAGCGTGTAGATTGGTTAACGCTTATTAACGGCTGTCTGTTCAAGAGTATTGCCTTAATTTTCGGATTCACACACTAAGTTATATGTATCTCTTTTTTATGAAAAGTTTAGCTTTGTACTTTTAATATTATGTCTTGTTTTTCTTCATATATTTTTGCTGTTCCTTCTTTTTGTATTTCGTAGAATACTCTTTTCATTAATATTTGGGATGAGTTTGTTTTTTCTATGGCTTTGCTTAATGTTATGTATCCATCTAGGAGTAGGTAGTGTTTTACTTCTTCTTTTAGTTTTTGTATTTTTTCATTTTCTAGTTGTGGTTCGAATAAGTCTATGTAATCTTTTATTTTTTCGTCCATTTTGTTGTAAATAATTTCTCCTGTTAGTAGGTTTACTAGACACATGGTAACGTAATATGAGGTGAAGTTTCTGTAGAAATCGTCTGAGTTAACGTATTTTGTTAGTTCTTCGGAAAAGCCTGTGGGAGAGGCTATTCCTATTACGTATAGTACTTTTCCTTTTCTTGCTTCTTCTATTGCTTGGTCTAAATAAGGTAGTATGTCTGATAATCCTATTGTTTTATTATCGTAGAATGTTTTTGTAAAGTTTTCTAAGTGACTGAGGAATTTTGCTTTTACTATTACTTCTAGGTCTTCTCTTAGTATTCTGTTTTTTCTCATTATGCATGTTATTTCTGTATTGTGAGGGTATTTTGGTATGTCTTGTGGTGGGATTAAAAGTTTTGCTGTTTCTTCTGATTTATACACTGTACTAGGTTTTTTCATTTCGAATTCTTCTTTTCTTATTGGGTCAAAGTATTTTCTTGGCTGGTTTATTTTTGTTTCGAATCTTCCTATGAAGTTTACTTCCATTATTCTTGCTTCGTCGAATTTTATTGCTATAGAAGATGATGAAGCGTTCTTTATGTCTTCAATTTTTTCTTGTAGTGCATTTTTTTCTAATTGCATTTGAGATAATGCATTCTGTAATTGTGCTATTTTATTTTCTAGGTCTTTGTTGGTATCTTCGTATCTTTTTATTTCTGCTTCTATTACTGCTTTTGTTTGGTTTTTAGCTGAGTTTAACATTTCTAGTAAATTATTCTTTTCTTGTTCTAATTTTCTTTTTTCATCTAATAGTTGTCTCAAATTATTTTGAAGTGATGAGATTACGGCATTTATTTTTGATTGTAAGTCTTGTCCTTTTGCTCCGTAAGATGATAGATATTGATCCAATTTTTCTCTTTCTTCTCTTAATTCTTCAATTTGTCTTTCTAATTCGGCATTTTTCTGTTCTGCTATTCTTCTTGTGTTTTCTTCTATTTTTATTCTTTCCATTTCTGCTTCGTATTCTTTTCTTATTACGTCTTCGTAT
The DNA here is from genome assembly GCF_002116695.1 of Acidianus manzaensis. NCBI lineage: Archaea > Thermoproteati > Thermoproteota > Thermoprotei > Sulfolobales > Sulfolobaceae > Acidianus > Acidianus manzaensis. The sequence continues at coordinate 2,673,816 of NZ_CP020477.1, read as the reverse complement.
TCTGAGAATAGTTCTTTTGGTGCTCCTGGATCTTTGTTGAAGTACTCAATTATTCCTTTTTTTATTTTTTCGAATCTGAGTAAGTATTCGTGTCTTAGGGCTGTTGCTAATGTTTGTCTTACTTTTTTTCCTTCTGGATCTATCATTTTTTCGAATTCGTACATTTGTTCTTCGTACCATTTTTTGACTATGTCGTAGATTTTTCCTTTTTTGTTAAATAAAGCGGTAGCTATTTCTTCGGGAGTTACGTAGTCTAGATTTATAAATTGGTTTAGTTTTGAAAATGCTTCGTATTCGTCTTGGGTAAAGTCTTTTGCTATTCCTTGGTCTTTTAATGTGTAGGATATTCTTAATAAGGCTATGTCAAAGTATCCTAGTCTGTTGGCTTTTTCGTTGAATGTTAGATTTTTTGTGCAAGTCTGTTCGTATTCTCTTCTATTCTGTTTTAGTTGATTGTACTTAAGTATTCTTTCTTCTATTGGCATTGATTCTATTTCTATTAAGTCTTTTCTTGAAAATTCTACAACATCTTGAAATGTTTCATCGCAGTTTTGCGTTTTAGTCACCTTATTTCTTCAAAGATTTTTATTTCTTTTTCTATTTCTTCTTCAATTTTATTTACAGCTTCTTTTGTTCCTTCATATGAGAGAATTATTTGTGTTTTGTTTGTATCTCCTTTCAAGGCAACGAATGTTCTTACTATTCCTTTTCTTGTATAGATGTCGTAAATGTCAGCTTCTTCTGTTTTTCCTAGGTAAATTCCCTTATTTTTTGCAATTATAAAGTTTAAAAATGTTTTTGTATCATGTAAGCTTTTATTTAGGAGGTAAGTTTTAGTTTCTTGAATGGTTTGTGGTTTGACTTCTAATTCTTCTGCTTTATAAGATTTTATTAATTCTGGAGGAAATTTTGATGATATTTCGTTGAAGATCTCTTTGTAGGTTGTTTCGTCGTCTATTTTAAGTAAGTATCCGTCTAGTTTGCTTACTTTGTTATTCCATTTATTTATTATATAGTCTAATCTTTTTCTTTCGTTATCGTTCCTGTAGTAAACTTGAAGAAAGTACATTAGTTATTAGTTGTTTTGCTCATTTATTTATTTTTCCTTTTTTGAACTAAGCGAATATATTCTTTTTTGCCTATTCTTCTTTTTCTCCAAAACGGAGAAAAGTATAAATAGTTGGATGAGTATAGTTTTCTAGAGGATTATGGGAATATTTGACGTATTCAAAAAGGATGGAGCTAAGAATGTATTAAAGAACGTTAAGTTAGATGAAATAAAGAAAGAGATTACTTACTTAGAATTACAACAGAAGAAATTGGAAGCACAGAGAGACGAATTGGAGAAAGAGGCAACAAAATTATTTCAAGATTCTATAGGAAAATCAGAGTCAACGAAAAGGCTTAATGCTACTAAAATTAAGAATATAAAGGATAGGATTGCTGATATCGAGAAGGATTTAAAGGAAGTTAACTTAAGATTGGGAGTTCTATATAAAATTGAAAGATTAAAGGAAAAGGCTGAAAAAACGTATAATTCAAAAGTGTGGGATCAGCTAATAAATAACGTAAGTGAGGAAACGTTAGAAAAATGGTTATCAGATCAAAAAGTATCTGATGAGGAAATTTTGAACAAATTGAGAGGAATATATAATGCTCAATCTCCAGAAGTAGAAGGAGAAGAATTGTCTTCTGATGAAAAAGAGATTTTAGAGGCAATGAATGCTGTAGAAAAAGGAGAGAAGAAACCAGAGGACGCAACGAAGGAAGTTACTACAAAGAAGGAAGAAGAAAATTAAGTGTTTTTTATGTCTTTAGATTTTTTGTATTTAAATGAAATAAAAAATTTAGAAAAACAAGCAGAAAATTATGAGGATTCTGGAGATATTGAAAACGCTAGGAAAACGTATGAAAAAATTGCTATTCTTTATGAGAAGGCGTCAAGCGCAGCTAAATCGCCTAGTAGTAAAGAACTTTACGCTAAAAAAGCTGAGGAATATAGGAGAAAAGCTAAGCCTAAAAAAGTAGTTACAGAAGGTGGAGAAGAAACTGATTACGAAAGTATTGCAGAATCAATGATGGAGAAGACTGATTTAACATGGGATGATATTGTTGGTTTAGATAACGTAAAGGATCTCTTAAAAAGAGCTGTAATTATGGCTAGAGCTAAGCCAGATAAGCCAGTAAAATTAGATCCTCCTCGTTCTGTTCTGCTTTTTGGTCCTCCTGGAACAGGAAAGACTCTTTTAGCTTCTGCGGCTTCAAATTCCATTCACGCTACCTTTTTTAATGCTGATATATCAAAAATTTTATCTAAGTACGTTGGCGATGCTCCTAAGACTATTGATGCTCTGTTTTCCTTGGCCAGAGAAAAGGCTCCTTCTCTTATATTTTTTGATGAGATTGATTCTATGACTATTAGTAGGGAAGAAGGTCAAAACGTTGGGACTGGTTTGCTTCAAAAGTTGCTTATTGAAATGGATGGTTTTAAGAAATCTTCTGACTTAGTTATGATTATTGCTGGAACTAATAGACCATGGGCTTTGGATGAAGCGATTGTAAATAGGTTTGATTATAGAGTGTACGTTCCTCCTCCAGATTTTGAAGGAAGGAAAGGAATATTTAAACTAGAGTTAGAGAAGAGGGGTTTTGAAATTGAAGGTAATTATGATGAGTTAGCTGAAAAGACTGAAGGATATACTGGAAGAGAAATTTCTCATATTTGTAGGAAGGCGGTGATGTTAATGATTAGGAGATTGAATCCTCAAGTTGACGATAATGTAAAAGAGATTAAAATAGGAAAAATAAAAAGGGAGGAGCTCTTTCAAGCTATTGAAGAGACTAAGCCTTCTGTCTCAAAGGAAATGATTAAAAAGTATGAAGAATGGAATGAGGGGCATGGTTCGTCATGAGTGAAATAATTAGTTTAATAAATGAAAAGCTTGGAATTCCAGGTAACATAGTTTCTGCTGTATCTTCAGTAATGAGTTTGCCTTTACTTCCTACTGTTGCTACTTCGTTAACTTTCTTTTCTATTTTTGCATCTCTTTACGTTTACTGGTATAAGCATAAGTCTATTGACTCGATAAAGATTGAGGATTTAGAAGAAGAGGAGAACAAAGTTATACTGGACAACGAAGAAAAGGAGAGGAAACTAAATTCGTTGTACGAGAGAAGAAAAATGTTGCAAGAAGAGGTAAAAAAGAACGAAGGAATAATTAAAAGTAAGTATGAAAAGGAATTGCAGAATGTGGAAAATGAGATAAAAATCTTAGAAGGTGAGTATGAGGAAAATTTGGATAGGATAGCTTTTATCAAGTCTTTAAAGCAATTAATTAAGCATAAAAAGTATCTTAAAGAGAAGGGAATATGGAATAAATTGGATGAATTAAATAAGAAGATTGAGAAAAGTTATAAGGATATTGACATGGCTGTTATTAAGCATGAGGAGATAAGAAAATTCCTTTCGTCTTTTAATGTGGAAGCAAATTTAGTTAATGAGAAATAAGAAGAAAAAAAAACGAAGGAAGAAGTGCTTATTGTGAACTACTCCGCCCTTACGACGAAGCATCCCCACCTCGCGATGAGGATTTCCTGCTTCTCTGGGGAAACTTGCTATACGCAAACGTACAGTAGAGGTTTTCCCTCCACAGGCAATCAGGCAGTCTCATCCCTCATCAGCCAGCTCTTTCAGCCAAGCATGACTGAATAAAAAATAATTACTTATGACTTATAATTTTTCTATAAGGGGGCTATTCATCCCCAACTTCTGATGAGACTTCCGCCCCCTTAACCCCCAGTAATGTTAAAAAGCTATCAAGTTTTCTAATTTTGAAAAATAATGCTATCAGTTAAAATTTTAATTAAAAATATAAAGAGTCATTTTCTCATTATGTTTTGACTCAAAGTAAACTTTAAAATATAGACTACTCAACAGAAATATAATGACTAAGTATTGTCCAAAATGTGGGGCTCCAAATCCGGATGACGCAAGGTTCTGCATGAAATGTGGATTTGATTTTAGTACACTACAGCAAACACAACCAGCTAATCAGCCAGTCCAATTCAATCAGCCATTTAATCAGCCAATGCCATCTAACCAACCTCCAACAATTAATGTTCAGAAATTTAATGAGATATCTCCTAAGTTATTGTTACCTGGTGGATTATTATATTCAATAGCTATAATATTAATATCTATAGGGTTCATATTATCCTTTTCAATATCTTTAATTAAAATAGGTGGTAAATCCGCAGCAGTAGGCGGCGTATCTTTAGGAGACTACATAATCTACTTGCTTATTGGATTATTTTTACTAATGAGTAGCATTAAAAGGAGTATATCTGGAGGTGTTATTTTCATATTATCTATACTAGGATTCCTATACATGATATTATTGGGTGTTTTCAATTTCATAGAGGGTTCTTCAGCTATAGGAGCAGGAGTTGAAGCTGTAATTGCTGCTGTTTTCCTTTTAGTATCAATGTTCTTATTCAGATCTAATTCACTATATACTTCATATACTGGAATTACTTTTGGATTAGTTGCAGGAATACTGTACTTTATATCGATTTCTTCAACTTATGGTGGAGCAAATAGATTTGCAGGATTATTATCGGCAAATTCATACTATTATCTAGGTTTTGTGTCAATGATACTATTTGTAATAACATTATACATTAAACCATTTAGTAGATATCAAATAATATCGATTATTAACAAACTTTTGCTAAATATAACATCACTACTATTTAGTATAGGTGTTCTAGTGCTGGGTGCTGTTGTAATATCTTCTGGAGTACCATCTACTACAGGATTGCCAGGATACGTAGCTGGAGGAGCGTATACTTTATTTGCAGCAGGAGCAATAGATATACCAGCAGGAATTTTATTGCTAGTAACTTCAATATTTATATTATTAACTACAATAGTAGAATTAGGAAGAAAAATAACTAAGCCTTATTCTCCGGCAGGACAATAAAAAAGTTAACAATTTTTTTCTTTGTTTTTCAATTACGTTTATTTTGATTACTTAATGCTTATTCTACGGATCTATTTGAGAGAATAGCTTTATTCAGATATAGTTAACATGTTTAGCATTTACTTCTATAAAAATCAGAAAAACCTTATGATTGAAAGGATGAAGTTAAACAGTGTCATATATTAGTAATATTATTTAAAAAATTAAAAAAATTACTTAATTATTGCTCTTCCTACTGGTGGTTTTGTTCCTAGGCTTTCTGCTACTACTGTTGCTAATCCTGTGTACCATGCTGCTATTGCTGTTAGTATTCCTACGTATCCTCCGGCATGAGTTAGTGTAGTGTTGCTTGTCATTGCTCCTGCTCCTAGTAGGAAGAATGTTATCCATAGTAGTAGGAATGTTGTGAATAGTCCTATGTTTGTTTTTAGTGTTCCGAACCACATTGCTAGTGTGAATATTCCGAATGCTATTAGTGTTATTCCTACTCCTATGCTTGTTATTGGTATTATTCCTAGTGATGATATGAAGTACCATTCCCAGAATGCTCCATATGTGAAGAATGCTACTAGTCCGAATGTGTTTCCTGCTCTCCATTCTAGTATTGATGCTAGTAGTTGTGCTAATCCTCCGTAGAATGCTGCTAATCCTATTACTGTTCCTGCTCCGGAAGTTATTATTCCTGCGTTGTATAAGCTTAAAACTAGTGTTGTTAGTGCGAATCCTGATAATCCGAGGGGTGCTGCATTAGCCCTCTTCTCTTCTGTCATATTAAAATTTGTTCGGTTTCTAATTTTTAAAACTTTCTATAATCTCTAAACATTAGAAATGTTTATTATTATCATTATAAAATATTTTATTATGTCTGTTACGTGGGCTCTTCCTTTTGAAACAAAAATAAAACCTAAGTTAAATAACTTAGTTGATGAAGAAACTTATGAAAAAATTCATGAAACTACTGTAAAGGACTACGTTAGATTTTGGGAAGGTGTTGCATCACAGCTTTATTGGTATAAGAAATGGGATAAAGCGATAGACGATTCTAATCCTCCTTTCTATAAGTGGTTTGTTGGTGGAGAATTGAATGCTTCCTATTTAACAGTTGATAGGCATTATAATTCTTGGAAAAGAAATAAGGTTGCAATAATTTGGGAAGGAGAAGATGGAACAACGAAAGAGTTAAGTTATGCTGACTTATATTTTGAAGTTAATAGAGTAGCTTATATGCTAAGGGAAAAGATGAAGTTAAGAAAAGGAGATGCTATAGCAATATACTTACCTATGATTCCTGAATTGCCCATTTTTATGTTAGCAGCGGCTAGGTTAGGTGTAGTATTTACTGTCATATTTTCTGGTTTTAGTTCTGATGCATTAGCTTCTAGGATAAATGACTCTGAAGCTAAAGTTGTGATAACTGCGGATGGTGGTTATAGGAGAGGTAAAATAATTGACTTGAAAGGAATCACGGATAAAGCTGTGGAGAAATCACCCACTGTGAAAAACGTTATAGTAGTTAGAAGAACTGGAAGTCAAGTAAATATGAAAGAAGGTAGGGATTATTATTTTGATGATTTGATTCGCGATATTCCTCAAACTTACGTTGAACCAGAAAGAATGAAGTCTGAAGATCCTCTTTACATTCTTTATACGTCAGGAACTACTGGTAAACCAAAAGGTATTGTGCACGATACTGGCGGGTATTTAACTTTACTTCATGGGACAATGAATTGGGTTTTCGATATTAGGGATGAGGATGTATACTGGTGTACTGCTGACATAGGTTGGGTTACTGGGCATTCTTACATTGTTTTTGGTCCTTTATTAGAAGGTGCTACAGAGGTAATGTATGAAGGTGCTTTAGATTATCCTCAGCCTGACAGGTGGGCTTCAATAATAGAAAAATATAAAGTATCTGTCCTTTACACTTCTCCTACTGCAATAAGGAGTTTCATGAAATATGGGGAAGAATGGGTAAAGAAGCATGATACATCATCAGTTAGAGTAATGCATTCAGTTGGAGAACCTATTAATCCTGAAGCTTTTGAATGGTTTTACAAGAACGTAGGAAATGGTGAAATTCCTTTTGGTTCTACATGGTGGATGACTGAGACTGGTGGAATTATGATTTCTAATCTACCAGGATATTTGATGATTCCTATGAAGCCTGGAAGCAATGGAATGCCAATACCTGGAGTTGAAGCTGACGTGGTAGATGATAATGGGAATGAGAAGGCAAGAGGTGAAAGAGGATATTTAGTTTTGAAGAATCCATGGCCAGGAATGCCTTTGACAATTTATAAGGATCCGCAGAGGTATGTTCAAGTTTATTGGAGTAAGTTCCCTGGAATGTTCTACGCCGGAGATTACGCTGTAAAGGATGAAGATGGATACTTCTGGATTTTAGGAAGGGCGGATGAAGTCATAAAAGTTTCTGGTCATAGGCTAGGAACTTATGAGTTGGAATCTGCTTTAATTGAACATCCCGCTGTGGCTGAGGCAGCGGTGATAGGAGTAAGCGATCCGGTAAAAGGAGAAGTTCCTATTGCTTTTGTGATTTTGAGGCAAGGAAATTCTCCAAGTGAAGAGTTAAAGAAAGAGATAATAAATACTGTAAGAGAGAAAGTAGGTCCAATAGCTTCAGTCAATGAAGTATATTTTGTAGGAAAATTACCTAAAACCAGGTCAGGGAAAATAATGAGGAGGGTAATAAGAGCTGTAGCTACTAATAGTGAAGTTGGGGATGTATCTACTTTAGAAGATGAAGCTTCAGTAGAAGAGATAAGAGAAGCATTAGAAGAGTTCAGTAAAGAATTCAAGAAAAGCTAAATAAAAGAAGAAGAAAGACTTTTTTGTGTGTTTTTTGCTTTTTTCTCTCCTCCTTTATTTTATTATTCTTCTTCGTCTTTTCTTTTTTCCTCCCTTTTTAATTTCTCTCAAGTATTCTAACTCTTTATTTTTCTAAGATAAAAGTGCGTACTTGAAAACTAGACGATAATTCTATACCATATAAAGAGAACCTTATTCTCAGCTACTCCATAAACTAATATAAAAATACCTTTTTTAAATTAAATCTTAGTAATTGAGAAAACGATTATTAAAATAATTGCGTTGTATAGTAAAAGGTTTTCATTTTTTTACTCTAAATTTCTAAAAATTTTTAATTTTACATAAGTATTTCAACTCATAATATGAAAGTTTTAAATGAAGAGATGACAAACTCCACGCTTATAGAGTTCAATATAGATTATTTATTTCTTCCTTTAATATATACTTTGCTATAGAAAGATTCACACTTCGTTTGTTTACTCTTACAAAGAAATTTATCTTTATTAATTAAAGATATTTTCAAAAATAAACCGAATAATTAGTGTACCGTTGAGTACTTTACGCTTATTAATGACTGTCTGATTAAAGAAAGCCAAATTTTTCGGATACACAAAAACTATCAAATAATTACATTTATTTCAAATAGCATGTTCTCGTGCGCGGGTTTTTCCCACGCATGGCTTTACTAAAATTTTTTATATTGCGGAAAAAAGAAAAGGTCATGCCATTTAATTTCTCCAGAACGAGCATACCAGAAGTAATTTTAATCGAAGCTAAACAATTTTCAGATAATAGAGGTTATTTCGAAGAAATATATAAAGAAAGCGATTTCCACGAATACATACCATGCCATTTTGTCCAATTCAATCATTCCTATTCTAAAAAAGGAGTAATCAGAGGACTTCATTTCCAATTAATGCCAGTTCCTCAAGGAAAACTAGTTACCGTAACTTCAGGAAAAATCTTCGACGTAGCAGTAGATTTGAGAAAAGGATCACCAACGTATAAAAAATGGGTGCACGCAGAACTAACTCCAGGAAAACTCTTTTGGATTCCATCAGGTTTCGCTCATGGTTTTCTAGCTTTAGAGGACTCTCACGTAATCTATTTCGTAACTAGAGAATTTTCTAAAGACCATGATTCAGGAATAGCGTGGAATGATCCGGAAATAAACGTCAAATGGCCTACTACCGAAGTTATAATATCAGAAAAAGATGGTAAATTACCGCTGTTAAGAAATTCAAAAGCAAACTTCGAATACGGAATGGATATATGTTAGGTTATGGGAGAGTAGGTCCGTATATTATCACATACATTACCTACTCTCTCACAAATGTTATTTTCTTAGTTTAATTTACTCTTAAGTTTTAATTTGTGTTATTTTCATTAAAACAAAATAAGGATATAGTTGAATCAAAACTCATGTATTTTTAGTTTGTGATCTGGAAATTGAGGTTTTTCTCTAAATCAGACAGTCGTAAAATAAGCGTTAAGTATTCAACGGTACACACTAATGTATTTTTCATAAATTTTAGAAAGTACCCAAAGAGTTTTGATTATCTTATCAAAATTCTGAAATTTATGCGTACTTCAAAATTTTTTATCTACAATTAGTATTTGAATAACATATATTAATGCTGTCTGATTTAGAGAATTGCCTAAATTTTCAGATACACAAAGTAATCCAAGAAGTTATTTCTTCTTTATCCACCTTTTTGCTGAATGAACTAACCCCAACTTCGTAGGCAAATCTTCAGGCAAAGAATAAACTCCAGTGCTAATCTTTCTCGCAAAGCCATAAGTTATCAAAGTGTCTATTAATTCCTTTACCCTAGATTCTCTTACATTATCTTTCAAAACGGTTGAAACGTAATCCCTTATTTCCTTTAAACGAGCCTTCTTCAAACTTCCTAAAGCTAAGATTATCCCTGCATATCTATTGGGAGAATTTGAAACTTTCAAAAAGTTAGTAAATTCTTTCGCCTCCTGTTTAGACGCTTCTCTTAAAATGAGTTTTAATTCAACTTTTGATCCATGTTTAACAGAATAAGAATAACTCCTTCCAAATAACGCTAACCATCCTGGGATACCATCAAAATACTTCAACGCTTTTTCTAATGTCTGATTATCAATTTTGACTTTCTCTTCCTCAAATCCCTTAAGCAAAAATTCTTTAGACTTTTCCCTTTCAAATTTATCTAATTCAATTCTGATAAAATTCCTTCCGTAAAAAGGTTTTTCCTCCTCAACTTGTTTCAGCACTTCTTCCATCATACCTACAATACTTCCAGAAACCACCACAGTAGTGTTATCACACCAATCAAAAATATCGTGAAGCAAAGAACCATAATTTATATTAACTTTTTTTATATTTTGAAATTCGTCAAAAAACAAAACCAGGATCCTTTTATTGTCCTTACTTAGTCTATCTAACTCTCTAATTATTTCATTAACATCATCACTTTTAAAATTTTTCAGATTTATCCCAATTTTTGCCCAATTAGTTTCTAAAATATCTTTCTCATCTATTCCTAACCTATTTCCAATTATTCTGGCAATTTTACCACAAAAGTATAATTTTTAATTAAATCTGTAACTCCTTCTAAAAACAACCTACTAAAATCCTCAACCGAATAATTTTTTCCATTAAGTCTTCCTAAATTTATGCTAAGAGGAATTATATTATCTTTCAAATCGTTAAAAGATACTCTAACTAGACTGGTTTTTCCTATCCTTCTTACACCTACTACAGAAGCAAAATCCTTATGAAGAATCACGTCCTCTAACAGAGATAACTCCTTCTCCCTATCAAAAAGATCCTTCCTCTCTGTTTTAGGTCTTAGGTCAAAGAGAATTTTCCGCCACCGGAAAATTTATGCTTATCTGCTTTGCTACTTTATGCGTTCTTAGGTTATGCAGATAGCCTATTCTGAAAATTGGATTCCTCTCTAAATCAGACTGTCGTAGATCAGCGTTAAGTAATAAAACACTACATAAATTAATATGCAGAACAAGATTTTTACTCTAAGCTTTCTGAATAAGGACTGTCAAATACTATTTGACAGATATACGTAAGACTGTCAAATGGCGTTTGACAGCTTTTTAAACCCCCACATGGAAGTAGAAGAAATAAGAAGAATTAACTTTAGAAGAATACAAAGCAGAAAAATGAAAGAGGTTCAACATGATTTACAGTGATAATACTTAATGCTGGCCAGAAAGGACTAGAAAATCTATCTTTTCTTTGAATAAAGAGAATTTAAGAGAAGACTTTGATAATTTTATAATCTAAGACAAATGAACTAAAATAATAGTATATGTATTAGTTGAATACTTTACGCAGATTCAACGATTGTCTGATTAAGAGAAGAACTTCAATTTTCAGATACACAAACTAAATACAGATTAAACAGAAGAATTCTTCAATTTTACGATCATAAGATTAGATTGTGGATAATCTGAAAATTAAGATTATTCTCTTTATTAGAATCATTCATAGAATTATCGTCTAGTTTTCAAATGATACACACACTATCATAAGATTTCCACATTAGTGAATCTAAGTTAAGAAAAAACTCACATAAAATTAAGTACAGTCTTCACTTAGCTTTTTTATTCTATCCTTTCATCTAATTTTATGAAAGGTCTTTTATTAGCTGGTGGCTTAGGCACGAGATTAAGACCATTAACATATACTGGAAACAAACACACAATACCTATAGCGAATAAACCCATGATCCTTTACGCCTTTGACGACCTAGTCAAAGCAGGAATAAAAAACATAGGAGTAATTTTAGGCCCATTGAAAGAAGGAATAGAAAACATACTCAAAGATTATCCTGGAGTAAACATAACTTTCATAGATCAACCAGATCCTAAAGGATTAGCTCACGCAGTTATGACAGCCGAAGATTTTTTAGACGAACCATTCGTAATGCATCTAGGGGATAACCTCCTTAGAGACGGAATTTCAGACTTCGTCAAAGCTTTTAACGAAACTAACGCTGACGCAGTTATTGGCGTTACAGAAGTTAAAGATCCAAGACAGTACGGAGTAGTAGTGTTAGAAGGAGGAAAAGTAAAAAAACTAATTGAAAAACCTAAAGAACCTCCCTCTAACTTAGCTTTAGTAGGCGTTTACGTTTTTTCTCCAATCATTCACGAATACGTGAAAAAACTAAAGCCAAGTTGGAGAGGAGAATACGAAATAACAGACGCAATTCAATTAATGGTAAATGACGGTAAGAGAGTAGAAGTAGTTCACGTTAAAGGATGGTGGAAAGATACAGGAAAACCAGAAGATTTACTGGAAGCAAACCAACTTATTTTAGACGAAATCTCTCCTAACATTTCTGGGAAGGTAGACGGTAAAATTGAAGGCAGAGTAATTATAGGTGAAGGAACTGAAGTCAAAGATTCCAGAATCAGAGGACCAGTGATTATTGGTAAGAATTGTAAAATTTATCACGCTTACATTGGTCCTTATACTTCCATCGGAGATAACTGCGTCATAAACGAAGTAGAAATTGAAAATTCTATTATAATGAATAATGTTAAGATAGAAAACATAAGAGTTAGGATTTCTGATAACATTATCGGTAATAATGTAGAAATAAAAAGAAATGAAGAAATGCCTAAAACATTTCGCTTCATTTTAGGAGATAATTCCAAGATAGATTTAGTCTAAAAGGAAAGTGAAAAATAATAGAATGTTTTCTTCTCTCTTTCTTCCTTCTTTTTCCTTTTATAATAGATGACTTATAGTTAGTGTGTACTATTTGAATACTTTACGTTAGTTCTACTGCTGTCTAATTAGGAGAAGAACCTCAATTTCCATATACTCTGCGAACTAACTTATAGTGATAAATAGCCTATCTAAAGAATTTTACACTTACATGAAAATTAAGTAGGAAGTTAGCTCGCTTATGTTCAAATACTAGTAAAATTTTATTCAAATATATAAATAAAAAATTTCTTTTTTAATATTATTTCATATACTATTCAAGTAGTTTATAAGATCTGAAAATTAATGCAATTCTCTTAATCAGACTGTCGTAGAGTAAGCGTTAAGTAATCAAATACTATCCACACTACTATGCAAATAAAAATAGAGAGAAATAATTATATAGTATAGAAAGAAAAAAGAGATTTTATGGAAGAATGCTCGTATCAAACCGAAGGTCCGTTAAATAAAGAAGCTTGGATAGATTACATAAAGAATTGCTTTGTACCTATTTACGTTAATCTGAAAGCTCTTGATGAATTTGGAAATTATCTAGATAGAGAAACAAGTAGAAGCGTAACTCTAGATAAGATAAATCAAGATCTACTACCGTTCTTTATTGGAGGAATCAACGAAAAAGGAGAATACGTACCCAATAGTCTAGCTTCAATCATTAAGAAGTCGTATGGAATATATGTAGATCCAAAGGCACTTTCTAACTATTCAAAAATTAATGTTGACTTCTCTAAGATTCCTATTATGAAGGAGAATTATCCTATTCTAAAAAATTTTAAAGATCTTGAATATAATCTGGAAACATTATTTCGAACTTTAAAAATAACTATACCTTCAGTAGATGAAATTACAAATATTGAGCAATTTAGAACTGCTATTCAAGATCTAGAGAATAGTATGATTCAAATTTTACCAATGTATAATTATTATTCTTTTGTTATAACGAGTACAAGACATATACTAGGACCAATGTTAGAGTCACAATATCCAGAAATATATAATGATAAGTCTCTTCAAGATTTCTTAGGGATGGAAAAAATACCACTTTCTCCGCCTGGAAACAACCTATCTTTAGATTCAAGATTTTCATTATTTATTCATGGAAAAAATAGAATAGCAGACATGATATTTCGAATAATCTATCTCTCTGTAGTTAGAAATAAACAAGTAATTAACGATCTTGAAACATTTATAAATTCATTTTTAAATACTGAGTTTTTTGACCTAGATAAGACAATGTTTAAAAGTATAATTAGCTATGATATTACTGTTTCAAATAATTTATCAGTAAGAGTTATAATAGGTAATCGATATTATTATAATAAAGTTAGAATAGGTAGTCAATATTGTTATGATAATTGGTATTATCATAAGGAGTATAATATTACGGAACTCTTAAAAGATAAGAACTTGAATCTTATATTATTTTTAAATCCTTCTCTAAACATATCTGTACATCAATCACATGAATATATTTCAATAGAATCTAATTATCCCTTATTGTTGAAATTCCAAGACTCAGGAGTTAGTATTGGATCAGAAGTTAGTATTTCAGATATACTAGGGTGAAGAAAGATGAAAGAAAAAACTAATGAAGAAAACTATGAACAGGATTATGAAAATGAAGAAAATATTGAGGAAAATGAAAATAAAAAAGAAAAATCTAAAATAAATAAAAAGAAGGAAAATACTCCTAGTTTATCTCCCAATGTACAAAACACTAATTACAGTTCTATACCAGAACATAAACAAGACACTAATTACAATTCAATATCAGAAAATGAACAAAATGCAAAAACTTCAATGCCAGAAAGTAATAGAAGCGTTGAAATAAAGATTGAAAAAGAAGCTAATAAAATTCAAGAATTATCAATTATTCCGATTAAAAAATTTAGACCAGCTTTTATTTCTCCTCGTCATTTATCTATCCAAATAGATTCTACTATATTTAAAATAAATAAAGCTGAGATCAAACCAAATTCTAGATTAAAGTTAAGTTTTCTCACACCTCCAAAAATTCCAATCTCAGTAGATTCAACCATACACTTTAAACCATCTAATAATGAGTCCTCTAATAACATAATAAAAATAAATCTTCAAAAGCCTAATTTTATTTTGCCTCCAACACTTTCTGCGTATATAGATGGAGATATTTTAATCCCAGAATTCTCCAAAAACATTCGTCCAACCAATCCTCAAACATCTTCTATTCTAGCCAACAATACTTCTAATCTTGAATCAGCCCCTATATCTAATTCCAATAATCCAGATATAGATGAAACAGATTTAGAATTTATAGATAAATTAAATGACATCCTAAATAGCATATCAAGTAGAGGTCCAACCGTAATAGTATACGATGAATACAAAGCTGGTATAGAATATTCCTTGGCTAGAATTGCAGTTGAAATCGCAGAGATAAAATCGCGTCAATTTAATTCCAAGCTAATTTCCTCGGGCTTAAGTCCAACCGATTCAAATTTAATTAAATTAAAAGAAATAGCTGATGGAATATTCATATTAGACAGAGAATTATGTGAGGAAATAAAAAACACTAAGGATAACCCTGTGGATAATTTATTAAATATAGCATTTACATCACTAATAGGAGATAAGCTTACTATAATAATAATGCCAAAATGCATATATGAAAAATATCAACTTAAAATAGCGCAAAAGCCAGCTAAAATAATTTTTGAAAAATTCACTAAAGCGGATATACAAACTCTAGCATACTTAGCATCAGGTCTAACTTCTGTTTCCAATTTATCATATGGTAGTTTACCAGACGTAAACGGATATTACATTTCAATTTTAGAAAAAAGTTGGAAATGGTTAAGAGAAAAGTATAGTTATCTAGATATTCCAAGCAATGAAGAAAGCGAAGAAAGTGATACTCACAGACAATTGAAAGCAGTAACTATTAAGCATTTAGTAGAAAATAAAAAGATCGATCCTAACTCAATACAAGTAGAAGAAGAAAGAGGAGGAGGACTAATACCAGATATTTACGTATCTACTACGAATGAAATATATGACGCTAAAACTTCCTACGGAAAATTGCCTGCAGACGAATTATACGAATTACAAAAGAAGTATTCTACAATATCTCCAAATATTTTTGCAGTTATGAGACCTTTACCAGGATTACTTGACTTCAAAGCGATAAGAGGAAAAATTAAGTCAGCTAAGGAAAAAGGAATTAACTTATCGGTATTAATACCAGTTGAAGAGAATAATAAGGTGGAGCTGGTAGACTTGTTTACCTTTATAAAGAAAGGAAAAAAGTATTATGAAAATCTAAGAAAAATAGCTAGTAGAAACTCCGAAGAAAAGTATCAATAGTGAGGATTTTCGTCTAAAAACAGCTGGTATTTCAATACATACTAATATTAAGTTAACTCAAGCTCGTTCTAACTAAATGAAAAAGAAGAGAAAAGCTTTTTAGCAGAAAAGTTTAAATGAAAAATGAGGAGCGGGGTCATAGCGTCAGACTCCAAGCCCTTCATCATGATCAGAGCGTTGTCGTTCATCATACGCTCACCCGCTCCCCTTAAATCTAAGATTTTTTGTATAAAAAAATCTTTTTATGACATTCATAGTATTACTAAAACTAATAGCTTATAATACAAATGCTGACAGAAAACTTAGCCAAAAGTACAAATGCGTCAGTACTTAATTTCTTTATATTAATAGACAAATTTCCATTCTTATCAGTTCATCAGATATCACTTTATTAAGTGTAACTGATAATAGACTACTATTCTTTCAGAAATTATCTGGATTTACCTTCATTATCTATAGTAACTGAGTTTATTAATACAGTTAGATTGAAATCTAAAAATTATAAAATATAATTAGTATGTACTATTTGAATACTTTACGTTATTTCTACTACTGATTCTGATTGAGAGAAGAATTTAATTTCCATATACACAAACTACAATTCAGTAATAAATAGCCTACATAAAGAATTCCACAATTACATGAAAATTAGGTAGGAAGTTAGTTCGCTTATGTTCAAACGCTAGTAAAATTCATTCAAATATATAAATAAAAAATTCCTTTTTAATATATTTCATATGCTATGTATGTATAAAAATAGAGAGAAATGATTATATACTATAAAAGCTAAAAAATTTTATGGAGGAATGTTCGTACCAAACTAAAGGTCAATTAAATAAAGAAGCTTGGATAGGTTACATTAAGAATTGCATTGTACCTCTTTATGTTAATCTGAAGGCTGTTGACAATTTTGGAAATTATTTGATGAGAGAAGTAAGTAACGTCGTAGATCTAGGCAAGATAGACCAAAATCTTCTACCATTCTTTGCTGGAGGAATTAACGAAAAAGGAGAGTATATACAAGGTAGTTTAGCTAAACTCATTAAAGGTTTATACGGAATTTACGTAGATCCAAAAGCGTATTTAAACTTTGCACAAGGTTTAAATTACTCTAAAGTTGGCATACAGAAAATAGATACAACTACTGCTATCAGTATTATACATTCTCTCGTAAATGATTTAGAAGCATTATTTACAAAGTTAGGATTAGTTATACCTTCGGTAGAAGACATCACAAATGCAGAACAGTTTAAGAACATTATTCAAAATTTAGAAAATAATATGATTTCAATTTTACCAATATATAATTATTATTCTTTCGTCATAACGACTACAAGGCATGTATTAGGAACAATGTTGGAGGTACAATATCCTGAAATTTTTAATGATGAATCTCTTCAAAAGTTCCTAGGATTAGAAAAAATTCCGATTTATCCACAGGAAAAAAACTCGAGTATATACATTCATAAGCAAAACGAAACTGCTGACATATTATTTAGAACAATTTGGTACTCAATAGTTCCCCAACTACAAGTTAAAATTAATTATATAGATTTTATGAATAGTATCTTAAAGAGTAATAACCTAGTAGTAGGCGAACTAGAAGATTCAAGATTCAAAAAAATTGAAATTAAAGGCCAAGATGCACATGTGTTAATTAGCAGATATCCAGATAATGAAATTAACTTCGTTTTTTATGAAAAAAATTATGATATAGGAAGTCTTTTCAAGGACAATAAAGTTAACATTATCTTGTTCTTAGATCCATCTCTAACTATACAAACTACATCTGAGAATGAAGTGTTCAAATTTATAGGAGAAAAATCTCTATGGGAAAGATTCGATACAGGATCAGAGATTAGTCCTTCTAAGATATTATCACAACCTTAGGTGAGAAATATGGAAGAAAAAGAAGATAACCAAAGAGAATACGAAGAAAACATAGAAGAAAATACAGAAGAAGAAAATCCTAATGAAAGTAAGAGGAAAAAGGAAAATGATAATACAAGTGCTCATAATAATATAAATCAAAATATATCAAGCAATAAACAAAATCCAGAAACCTCTAACGTTACTAACGAGAGTAAAAAAGAAACTGAAGTATTTGAACCTATAAGAATCATTTATCCACAATTCAGTCTTAAACCAAAATCTCAAGAACTGATACAATCATCTGTCTTAACAATCAAAAAGCAAAGTATAAAAATTAACAAAATTGAAAAATTAGTACATGAACTAAAATTCAGTCAACCACCGAAAGTATTAATCCCCTTAGATTTATCTTACATTAATTCTCCTAAAAATCAAGAATCAGATGAAATAAATTTAAAAATTCTAAAATTGGCCTTCATTAAACCCCATCCTTTGTCAATTCAAATACATTCTTCCTTACCAAAAATTGAAAAGAATCTCAATAGTTTCCAAGAAAAATTAGTGGTTAATCCGTATTTCATCCAACCGCAGAAAATTCCATTATATATAAACAGCGAAGTTTCAACCCCAAAATTATCTCAACCAAAACTAAAAGAAACTGAAGAACCTAAAACTAATTCTTCAAGTTCAAACCCAGGTAATTCAGATGGTATGACAGAAGAAGAACCTGAATTTATAGTTAAACTAGGAGAATTCCTAAGTAGTGTATCATCTGATGGACCTAACATAATAGTATATGATGAGAATAAAATTGACATTGAGGATTCTCTATCCAAAATAGCAGTAGATATGGCAAGAATTATAAGTGGTAAGGAGTTTTCTCCAAAATTAATCTCATTAAGCACTGATAAAATTAACTCAACTTTATCTAAATTAAAAGATATAGGAGAAGGCATATTCGTGTTAGACCATGAATTATGTGAAAAAATAGGTAAATCTTATGATAATTTATATACTCTATTTGATTTAGATAGTATATTTGATATTGTAAATACAGCAATAATAGGAGATAAGTTTAGTATTATAATTATTCCAAATTGCTTATATAATATATATCAACTCAAAATAGGATTAAAACCATCAACAATAATTAAAGAAAAATTTACTAAAGAAGAAATACAAACTATAGCATACTTAGCTTCCGGCTTAGTATCTATTTTGGATGGTTACGATAGTTTATCAAACATCAGACTCAAGTATGAGGAAATATTGAACGAAAGTTGGAAATGGCTACATCAAGAGAAATATATTAAACTAGACGTGCCCAGTAATCAAGATCCAGATGAAAATGAATCATTATTACACAGAAAATTAAAAGCAGTAACTATTAGGCATTTAATAGAAAATAGAAAAATCAAACCAGAGTCAATAAAAGTAGAACAAATAATGGAAAAAACAGACTTAAGACCAGATATTTACGTGACTGACACAAATGAAATATATGACGCTAAAACTTCCTACGGAAAATTGCCAGTAGACGAATTATATGAATTAGAAAAGTATCATCATACATCTGAAAATTCACCAGCTCAAAACCCACCTTCAAACATTTTTGCAGTTATGAGACCTTTACCAGCATTACTTGATTTTAAAGCAATAAAAGCAAGAATTAAATCGTATAAGGAAGAAGGAATTAACTTATCAGTATTAATACCAGTTAAAGAGAATGATAAGGTAGAGTTAATAGACTTATTCACGTTTATAAAGAAAGGAAAACAGTATTATGAAAAACTAAAGAAAAATAATTAATAAAAATCTTTTAGAAAAATATTAGTTGAGTAAATATTCTTAGAAATCAACAGCCTAACACTTAATGCTGATCTAATATTAAGTGTACAGAAAAAGTCAGATTAAGTTCCATTCTGATTAAGAAGAGAGAAAAATCTTTTAGCAGAAAAGTTTAAATAAAAAAGGGAGCGGGACTATAGCGTCAGTTGCAAGCGGTTCATTATAATCAGAGTCTTGGGATTCATCATACGCTCATCCGCTCCCCTTAAACTTAGATTAATTTGCATATAAATCATTTCTATATTTTCTTTAGTATTACCATAAATAAAATTTTGAAGTTTGTAATTCAAATTAACATAACTTTATTTCAAATAATATAGATATCACTGTATTAATATTGATAAATTAGATATAAGAACTCCAGTACTTTTTGCTTTTTGCATTTAGTTTTATATTTGTTAAGACTTTTAATATTTTGAATTTTTATAGAATTAAATTCTATTTTTGTGACTATATTGAGCACTACTAAAAGAAATATTTAAAACTAATTAATTGCTAGAATAATTATGGATGACATAATTAATGCAATTAAAGCTTTTGCATGTATGAGTGTTGAAAGAGCTCTAGCTTCTTTCGCATTTATTGAGTCTTTCTATGACTATACAAATGTTAGAGATACTCTACAATATTATGGAGTACCAAATATTGAAATAGATCAAGTATTTCAAGAACTAGAGAAGTTACGTGACCCAATAACAAATTATCTAAGTCAACGAAATTATATTGACGGAAAGAAACAGCTTGAAAGTGTAATATACGATTGTATAGGCAATAATAAGGTTGATAGCTTAGAACCTCTTTACCATAAATTATTAAATATGATATCCCTCTATATTGTAGAGAAAAACGCATTTAATAACGGCATTATTGATTCATATGACACAGCAGACTTTGTATCCACAATGTTATCATCTAAAGTAAATCCTGAAGATTTAGAAAGAGTACTAGTAAAGTCACTTCTAGCTGTAAAAAATCACCATAGTAGTAGGAAACATTATTATGCTCATATGCATTTAATATTAACGGATAATAATAAAACTACAATTCAGAAATTAGCTAATGAGGTTCAAAGTGAGTTACCTGACTATAAATATGTGCACGATATATTAGAGACGTTAAATTCATCTAAACCTTACAGCATAGCAGCACTAATGTATACAATAGATACTTACTATAATTATAAAAGACATAATTCTACATTTTATAAAGCAGCATATGGTCTCGATAATTTCTCCGTTTTTAATAGTCTAAGTATAAGTAAAATAGTATATAATGGCCAAATAAATCCCTTACTAGTAAACCACGTATCAAAAGCATTTGATGAAATATCAAGAGTTCAAAGTGATGCAATGATTAATAAATATTTTAAAGACGTATTTGGAAAATTAGGATATAACATAGAATTTGTAAAATGTGAATCCTATTATTGCAAATATTTAGCCTCTAAGATGGATTCATTAATATACATTTATACAATTCCTTTTGCCTTAAATATACCACCAGTTAATGAGACCAATGTCATGTTCGCAGTTCGTTGTGGGTCTAATTTGGAATATAACGCGTTATTATCAAGTTTACAGTACAGTGGAATACCATCAAATACTTTAGCTGATGCATTATGGATTGCTATTGATGACTATAGTAGCAATAACGTGAAAATTACGATATTAAATGCTAAAGCTGATTGGCAAATGAACATAGCAAATTTACTTAGAAATCAAACTAACAATTATTAGATAGTTAATACCTAATAAGAAGAAGATAAGAAAAATTAGAACTTAATTACAGGTTAAGAAGGAGATTAGTTACAGTAATAGTAAATTGAAATAAAATCTATATTATCATTTTAATTTTAGATTTTCCTATTTAATAATTGAACGAAAACTTCCTTTCTAATCATAGTAAATTCCTGTAACTTGTATAATTGAGTATACTCATGTCATAAAACGACAAAGTATAGCTAGATAATCTGATAATCATAACTACATAAAGTTCACCAGAAAATTTAGGAAAATGAGGGAGAAGGCAGAGTGTCAGCCTCCAGGTCGTTCTTTCATAGTTAGCCTTTTCATCAGATGCTTACTATCCTTCATTGCACATCATTTATTATGTGAGAAAATCTTTTTTAACAGAAAATTCTCAAGGAAAATAGGGAGTGAGTAGAGCCCCAATTTCCAAGCCTTTTACGACAGTCTGGGGTTTACCAGACGCTCACTCCCTAAAAATTTGAATTTTATTTGAAAATAGCTTATCTTCACCCTAAAAACTCTTTTTTCTCATTTAATAAAATAATTTTATAATCAAATAGAATACTCGATAAATCTATGCTATAACTGTTTTTCTAAAAAATAAAAATTATTTTTACTTTAAATATAGAAGGAACTTATTACTCTTCTTCGTGATGATGTTTATGTTCATGCTCGTGTCTTTCTTCGTGATGATGCTCTTCATGTTCATGATGTCTATGTTCTTCTTCATGTTCTTCGTGTTCATGGTGATGTCCTTCGTGGTGTTCCTTTTTTCTTTTCTCTTCATCTTCTGGCATATTATATCGGTCTATATTAACTCTTATAATTTATAAATCTTTTTATTTTCAAAGACTTTAAAAATACTTTTCTATAAATAAATTATAAAAACTAGCTATTGAAAATGACAAATAGTACTATCTAAAAAGGAAAAATTAGGTGAAAAAGACTATAAAGCTCTCATTATATAAATTTAATTAGTTGTTTGAAAAGTTTCTTTTCTATACTAGTTTGTGGAGTATTGAAAATTGAGGTAATTCTCTCGAATAGAGCAATTCGTAGAATTAGAGTACGTAGAATTAGCGTAAAGTATTCAAATGATACACTAGATTATTTCTGAATTTTCATTTTCCTCAATCTCTTTCTTAAGAGTTTTTAAAGCATCCTCAATTTTTAAAGGCTTATTCTCCAGCATCATAGCTTTCTCCACATTTAAAGAAGAATTCATAGGCCTCTTTGCAATCCAATTCATCTCAGAGGAACTAGCAGGCGAAATTAAACCCTCATCCAGATTAAAAGTCCTGGCTAATAAAACAGAAAAATCATACCTACTCAAAGGAGAAGCACCAGCCAAATGAATAATTCCTTTAACTTTCTTCTCAACGCATTCCTTAAGCATTAAAGCAAAATTCGTATTTAACGTAGGAGAAGTAACCTGATCAGAAACAATCCTAACTTTCTCACCATTCTTCAACTTCCTCAATAACCAAAGAGCAAAATTATCCTTACCACTGGCAGGATTACTACCATAAGGAGTACTAGTCCTTACAATAAGATAATTACTAGAAAACCTCATAACCTCCTTCTCACCTTCAAACTTAGTTAAACCATAAACATTAATAGGAGAAGCCTCATCATCCTCCCTGTAATTACCCCTCTTACCGTCAAAAACATAATCCGTAGAAATGTAAACCAGGTAAGCATTAATCCTCTCTGCAACCTTAGAAATCTCCCTAGTAACATCAACATTCAAAAGCCTAGCCAAACCAGGATCCTTCTCACACTTATCAACATCAGTCAAAGCAGCAGCATGGATAATAACGTCTGGAGATAGATCCTCAATAGCCTTTATATTCAAAGAAGAAAGATCCAAAGACAAATAACGAGAAGTCTCAGGCTTACTCTTATAATAAACACCTACTACATCATCATCAAAAACTTTGACGAGCTTCTTGCCTAAAAGTCCACCAGCACCAGTAACCAGAATCATAAGAATAATAAGAAATCAGAAAAAAATAGTTAACTAACAGTTAGAAGCAAGAAAAATCATTTGATACAAGAATCTTAAAATAAGAAAAGGTTATGTGACGAAATAGAAATTAGACTTATAGAAGACTTAATAAGAGATTCTTTGTATTTTTTTCCTAGTTTGTGGAATATCTGAGAATTAAGGTTATTCTCTTTATTAGAACCATAGAATTATCGTTTAGTTTCCAGTTACACATTATTTTTCTTTGTTTTAATAGATATTTTTGACTTCCTTTTATTAGATAAAACAATTTCCATTACCTAATTAACAACTTTTCAATAATTTTCCTGTTGAGGCTTCTTATAGGAGATTAAGGGTTTCTTGTCTTTACTAGGAGTTGAGTTTTTAGCTCGCTTTTGTTTTACTATCGTTTTTGCGTTCTTTAAGGGTACTGTTAATAGAGTGAATTTCAAGCTTTTCCTTTCTTTACTTTTTGTAAATGAGTTTATAGTAATACCGAATAAAGTTACAGAACTGTTTTTATTAATTTATTTCTAAGAAAGTGATTTTAGGGAGTAGCGGAGAGGAAGTCAGAAGTTTCTCTATTTTGTATTTTACTAAGCACTAATACTTCTAAATCTGTAAAAAGATTTTTATTTGTCATCACTTTAATTCAATATTTATAGTGATCTGATTTGGGTATATTAGATATAATAACCTATTTAAGCGCATCTGCAAGCGTCATTTCAGCAACAGCCTTGGCATTCTCAGTATATTATTCTCATAAACAAACTAAGGCATTACAAGGACAAGTGGAAGAATTAAAGAAACAAAATGCTGAATTATTAAAGAAACCTAAGCTGAAACTTGAGATTTATGGTGCTACTGTAGCAAACAGAGAGCCAGTTTATATTGCTGAAAATATTACTATCGGTGAAGCAAAAATTATCAAATTAAAAATAGAAAATACTGGTAATACACAAGCTAGAGAATGTGTAGTTAAGGCTATTAAATTTACGTCTTCTGGAAGTGTCACATCTTTGGAGAGGCTTATTTGGCATATGTATTTTAAGGATGTTTGCATATACGGAAAAGAAAAAGTACCCTTCTTTATGACCATAACAAAAAACGATTTTGAATTAGTTGACCTAATAGTCTTATTCAGATATAACGCAAACAATGCAAATGAAAAAGAGACTTTTCTTGGTTCTCAGAATTTAAAATTTAATATCCCATATAATCAAATAGAATCAGTTAATGCTCCCTTAGTAATTAATCAAGATGATATAATAAAAATAATAGTTTATTGCGAGAACTCTGACCCAGCATCCCTATGCCTACGGATTAAGAAGAAAAAACATATTGATGACATAATGTCTGACCAAGATTTAGATGATTTTATTGAACGTATAGAAAATAGCGATTGTAATCACACTTAACTCTTTGCTAAAGATATATCAGGAAAAAACTCATGCTTTAATTCATTGGCGATAAGGAATTCGTGGTTATCTTCTACAACAAATACAGAGCAATAGGACCTTCAAAAGAGAAGCTAGACGACACGGACAGATGATCGATCTAAGTTAGGCTATACAGCTTATATTTAAGATTCAGAACTAATCGTCAAATTAAAGGAGCAGGATGCAGAAGTCACTATTTATGGTGAGAGCGTTAGGAAACCACTAGCCCATTGCATAGCAAAAATATATGACTTGTTAATGCGAATAGCAGAAACATTGAATAGACAATAATGCAATTAAACTTTAGCATATAATATTAAATACTTAAATTGACTAAATATTGCTTATGAAGTGTTCGGTACCATATTGCATAAATGAGAATACAGAACCTGTTAAGCTTAAGCATGTTAATGGTTGGCCTGAGGTGCAATTGTGTAATTTCCATGCTGAAAGGTTTAAGTTCATTGATGATGAGTTGGATTCACTAGCCCAAACTAGGGGCTTCAATGAAACCTACTTTATGTTCTACATCCCTATTGAACTCCTTAAGCAGGCATTATTAGCATTCGGAATGGGGCTTAATGAACCATCAGCAATAATGGCTAGGTCAGCCCTAGAGGCTGCATTGTTCTATAGGCTTATCGCTAAGGATCTTAAATTCAATAATAATGGCGTACTCGTTAGTTACACCCCTGACGACCAAAATATTAATATGTTAAAAGATAAGAAGATAGGTTTCCAGTTTTTGATTAATTGCGCTAAGATTGGTGGTCTATTGAATAATAATTTGACCGAATGCGCTAATAAAGTTAAGAATAATGGTGATCATATTGCACACTTAGCTGAACAATTCACTAGAAAACTTACAGAAGCATCAAAAAGCTCAATAAAGAATAACTCATCAATAACTAATGATCTGAAAATATGGCTAGATAATGAAGAAGCCAAGAAGAATATAGATTGTGCAGTAGAAGTAATGAAACATTTAATCGAAGAGACATACAAGCTAGCATCGGTGGCAAAAACATAAAACATGGAACCAGGCAACAACTACACTCATAAAAATTATAATTTAATATTGCCTATCCACGAATGTTTTTCTCTCATATAATTCAATTTATTTCTTAAGTTTTAATTTATATTCTTTCTGTTAGCTTAAATAAATCTTAGAAATCTCTCATAAATTGAATTTGTAGAATACTGCTTAGAATGCGGAGGAAATTACAACTCCATAATGCTTTTTCGTGTACCCAGCAATTTTATGTTAAAAGTAACTAAATTACATCTTCGTTGTTCATAATATATAAATAATGTGAATATAAAATAATTTATGTGCCACAAAACTTCGAAGAGAAATTTTTAGAGCCATTCATAAGAGAGACTGAGAAGACTGAGAAGTATATTTGCGATATTCTTAGAGAGAAAGGAAATCAAGTAAAGATTATTATCGTTGGTCCTCCTCTCTCTGGGAAAAAATACTTCATAAATCACCTAAAAACTTACCCTTGTGAAGGACTCGACATTGATCCCTCCAAAATAGTTGAAAAAGTATTAAGTTATGAAGAGGAGAAAGTTCCTGTAGACGATCAAAATAAGATAAAAGAGTTCTTTAAGAAATTCCAGGAAAAATTAAAGAATTTATTCACAACATCAGTCCCTCTAAATGACCTAGAGAGAGAATTAGTAGGCGATGACAAGAGATCAAAAGAGAGGATTAGGCTACTACTAGAAAAGAAAGAAGTACTATTTGGCGATAAGATCTCGAAGGCAATAGTAAAAAGCCTTAAAGAGATAATGAAAGAAAACGAAGACGCCTACATTATTCCATTTTGGATACCTAACAAGATATTATCGGAAGATAAAGATTCTCAAGATATAGGAAAGCTAAATGACATCCTTAAAGAAGAGAATACAAGAATAAACTGGTTTGGAATTAATTACGTCATGCCCAGCTTACTGAACTACATTAAGGAAGGAAAGGAGGATGAACTAAGGCACCAGCTAAAAACTCTTAACGAATTAATGGAAAAAACTAAGATTAAAGATCTGATAATAGGAGGAATTATTGATGGAGGCACTGAGATTATTACAAATAATTTGAATGAAATTCTTAATAAGATTATAAAACCAGAAGTATTGAATTTCATATCATCCACATTTGGTTCCATTGGAGGAACATTACTGAGTGTGTTAATTGGAGGAGCAATTAGGTCAAACGACGAGAATCCACTTAACGGATTCCTAAAATTAGTAATTAAATGGAAGACTCTTAATGATGACTTGAGGAAATTCTTTGCCTATAGTCTTGCCTTCTACTTAGGCGTTAGTTTTAATGAAGTATGCCAAGCACTTGAAGCGTTAAATAATGAGGAAAAATACAAAAAACTTGAACAATTAATTGAAGAAACTCATCCTGGGATAAAGCAAATTACTGGCAAAGATCTTCCGTTATTTTACAATATTCAAGGAGAAGTAGTCAACATTCATGAAGACGAATTTAACAAAGTGTGGGAGCTTGTAAAAGAGGAATTGAGTAACCCTACTGGAAAGATTATTGTAATTAGGGGTGAAATGGGCGTTGGTAAAACCTACCTAGCTTATAGGATAGCAAGAGATATAGCAGAAAAATACAAGGATATAAAAATCTATTGGATAAAAGGACCAGGGAATTTCACCGATTATATGCCCGTAAATAGGGCAGTTTACCTCTGGGATGATTCTAACTTTGAAGAGAACTCTTGGGAAATCTTTAAGGTAGGAAGAAATTCAAAAAATAAGCCTAATGGCCCAGTCATCATTTCACTATCTAACTTTAGATTCAATAAAATGATGGAGAAGCTAAAGGACAGTTATAAAGAAAATAATGAAGAACTTAAAAGCATCGAACAGAGGATAATGGAAATTGAAACAAAGCAAGCTTCTGAGAAAGAGCTAGCGGAAGTGTTTTACTCTCAACTGAAATTATTGGAAGAGCAAGAAAGAAATAATTCTCCTCAAATAGAAACAGTACAGAAGTTCAAAGATGATATAATAAGAGAAAGTAAAGGTCTTCCAATTTTCATTCGTTTCTTCTTTGACAAGATAAGGAAAGGTAGTATAAGTGAAGAGGAAATCAAAAAATTCCTTGAAAATATGCATAACATCCACTCCCTCGAAGAATATGTTAAGAATAGAGTTAAAGATGCCTATCTTTCTCTATATAAGAATAATGGAAGACTACATGAAGTTAAAAAAGAGAAACTCTGCCTCCTTTCTTTTCTTAAGCTAGCATGTATGGAGGGAGTAAATCTTAACGCTTTTTACCCTCTTGTTGATGAAGATGAAGTAGAAGATCAAGAACTAAAACTATTAATAAATGCTTTAACCAAGCTACAATGGAGATACATTGATGAAGAGGAGGTAAGACTACCCCTATTTGAAGTAAATTACGAAGGTGAAGTAGTTCCAATTCATCCTTCTGTACTCATAGGTATAGAAGAGAACTTAAAGGAAGTACTTAAAGCAGAGAATATAGATACGAATTATTTGGAGAATATTGAGGAGAAGATTAGGGAGTATATTAAGAAGAATAAGGATAAGTATTTGAAGGTAATTGAAAGTATAGAAGATCCACAAAATTTAGTTGACCTCGAACTTAATGGACTTTATCCACCATATACTTTATCACTCTTTTGGCTCCTAGAGGAGGAAGAAAGAGAGAAGTATGAAGTCTGGCTCTTAAAATATCTTATGGTAATCTTTGAAAAGAGTAATAGAACTATACTCATAGACGCTTTAGGATATGTAATATTTCAAATTATCTATATATTGCAGAAAGACTTTCTAGAAGTCGAGAATATTAAACATGTTATTAAATATATTTACTTGAAATTAATAGAATCAAACAATGAAACAGCAAGACTACTCGCTTGGTTAATGTTACCAGAACTTCTTGATAAAAGAATAATTAATAAAGAAGAAGCAATACAAAGGAAAAACTACTACTTGAAATTACTAGAATCAAACAATGAAATAATAAGAGATGACGCCTGGTCCAAGTTATCAGAACTTCTTGATAAAAGAATAATTAATAAAGAAGACTCTAACTATTTCTTGAAATTACTAGAATCAAACGATGAAATAGCAAGACTACTCGCTTTGTTAATGTTACCACTACTTCCTTTAATAATTGTTAAAGAAGAAGCAGTAAAAAGGAAAATCTACTACCTAGAGCTACTCTTTTCAGATATTTCATTTATAAGTGATGGTGCTAAATTAATTCTTCCTGAACTTAAGGCTAGGGGTATAATAAGTGATGATGAGATTAAAAAAACTAATAATAAATAAAGGTAAATTAGATTCTCTAACATGAGGTAAAATTTATGAATTACTTCACCATTTTCTGATACTCTAATAATAGTTAACTAAATTAATGCCTTATAGAAACCAATAAATTCAAGAGCAAAACAAGATTAATTATTTTATAATTATACCTCATATTTTAAAATTAAGTCTAATCCTATTGATAGACCTTTATTGTCTTTTAACTAAAAATCATGAGTGGATTTTTCGGAAACTGTTATCTAGAATCAACTTCTTAAAAATATAAATAAGGATTAATAAAAAGCAATCTCATTTTTTAATGAACGTCAAAAAATATTTTATATCCAAGGTTTTGGACTTTTTCTTATTTTGCTTTTGTAAAACAGAATTTATATAAGTTCACAAAATTTTTAATTGAAAGATTTATTACTACTCCTACACTGTTTTTTGTAGTATTTAATTTATTTGCAAAAATTTAATTTCTTTTTCTATTATTAAATGAAGTTCAATAATATTTTCATGAATTGAATTTATAGAGTCCATAAGAAAGGAGTAGTTCATGAGTTTTTATATCTTGCTCATATCTTTTATTTTATTATCATAATAAGTGGGTAAGCGTCCTTATCTGACTGATTTCCAGATTCGCTTATAGAAATGTTTCCTGATAATAAACATAAAGGTTTTATATTTGCATCATCCTGTCGATATCCCTCGACAGTCCGCTATTTCGATCATCCTGCCAGTATCCCCTGGCAGTCCCATAATATAAATATTGTAAATACAGTCTTTAAAGTTTTCTTCTAAATCTCAAACCTGCTGTATACCCAGTATGTTCGACTATTAGCATAAGTTTGATTAGTACTTGAAAATGACTCTTCCTTAAATCATATCGTCCTAGACTAGAAATTATCAAAAACAGAATTAATATACCTAAAAATTAGATAAGTCCTTTCTTAACGTATTCCTCTTCATTACTTTGAATAAAGTTTTTATTATATGGTATTGTAATAATGCTTTTTTCCGCTAGATTAAAAGAAGATAGGAAAGACCTTTACGATAGAGAGAAAGAAATAGAAATGGTAAAATAAAAGGACAAATCTTGCCTTTCTGGGTTAAAGTTCTTAAGAGCAAGAATCCGTTGTTTTTCATAAGGGAGTAACTACCGTAGAAGTAACGCTTTAGACTGAGACAGAACCTTTTAGACGTGGAATCAGCAAGAGTCCTATGTAAGTTCAAAATTTAAGAAAAATGGGCAAAAAGTTTAAATACAGTAAGAATAAGGTTCAACTAAGCTGGGGAGAAAATGAGGGAAAAAACTTACAAGATTATAGAGAATAATTTTGTGGCATTGGAGAAGTATGCTAAAGAAGTACCTTACTTTAAGCACAGAATTGAACCTAATAGAGCATATATGAAATTTGGAGTGAGAACTTCAGACGAAAGCTTCCGGTATAAAAATCTTTCTGATGAAATTTTTGCATACTCCTCACTACTTATGCAAATTTTTACGTTGATTTCCTATACAATTACTGTAATTCGCTGTAAGCTTTATTGTAATAACAAACAGCCCAAGTTATAACAGCTAGCTTCCTCGCACAAGCAATAATTAACTTCTTTCCTTTCAGCTTCCCCTTATGATTCTCGTAAAACTCCTTAATAGTAGGATTAACCCTAATGGCAGTTAAAGCAGAAAGATAGAACAATTTCCTCAATAACGCATCACCACGCTTAGAAATTCCTTGAGTTAGAATCCTTGAACCACTTTGCTCAATAAAAGGATCTAGGCCACAGTAAGCAACAAACTTCTTCTTCGTCGAGAAACGTGAGAAGTCTCCCACTCTAGCAACGATTAAGGAACCAATAGTCTCACCAATGCCTGGGATTGTGAAAATCACGTGATCTCTTGGAATGACGGTTTTTAGTTCTTCTTCTATTTTCTTCTTCCTTTCCTCGAAGTGCTTCAGCTCTTGTAATAAGAATTTTATTTCGTCAGCTTCTGGTTCGTTCATGTTCATGGCTTTTTCAAGGTTATCCTTGTTTAGCTTGTCGTCGAGTCCTAGAGAGTTTAGGTTTCTTCTTATTCTGTTTTTTATTTTACTTGTTGTTCTTGTTATGAAGTCCCATTGGGTTGTTAGTTCTCTTTCTTTTGAGATTTTGCCCATTCTTGTTTCATCTAGTTTTATTTCTGCAAGTTTTTTAGCGTCTATTTTGTCGCTTTTCTTTCCTCTTATACTCTTGTGTTTTGATATTATCAAGGGGTTTACTATTCTTATTTCGAAGTCTTTGCCTAGCGCTCTTATTATCTTTCTAGTGTATATTCCAGAGTCTTCTAGTATTATTTTTGTTCCTCTTGGCAGCATTTTTCTTATTTCTTCATATCCTTGTTCATTGTTGTTTAATTTGTATATTTTGCCTTGGTAGCTTAAATACAAGTTTTTCTTTCCTACATCTATTCCTGCTTTTTGTCCCTCCATTTTCCCAACCTCATGTTTTATCCAGGCTTTTGCCCAACTTCCGGTACGGATGGAGGGGAGGCCAAGCTTTCGGCCGAGCTTAAAGCTCCAGGTTGAGTTCGGCCTCACCCTGATCGGGTTTGTATAAATCAAACCCGACTAATATGTTTTATATGAGATTGGGTGTTATCGCAATTGAAGATATAAGGGAATTAGATGATTATGCTACTGGTGTTTTCTATACTTACGAGTTTATTCTTATGGGTATGACGATAGATGATTTAATTAAACTCTCAAATTTTGAGATAAATAGTGAAGGGCTAACTACTGTTCTTTCTCGTGGTTATGTGAAAATGAAAGGGAGAATAATAAAGGAGTATGGAAAAGATAAAATTACTGAAGATAATATAACAAAACTTATTACGATGTTTAATGAAATTACGGAGAATTTGTATGAAAGGATGTAATGCAAACAATATAATTGATAATAGAAATAAAATTTTATTTCGATATGTAGATGAAAACGAATATAATTTTATAATAAAAAATGGCTACGTATGGTCTATTAATTTTCATGTATATGGAGGTACTTATTGGACGTATCTCTTTACTAATGATGAAATATGTGCAAAAGATGTATTGAAACTAGATCATGAAGTTCAATTTAGAGTAGCATCATTTACGGAAATATCTTTGTTGTATATTAAACCACCTAGAAAAGAAGACATTGAAACGATAATAAAAGATTTAGATTTATACATACCACAGGCTCAGTCTACTAACTTCGAGACATACTATAGTCCATTAATAGTGCTTCTTGATGGGCCAATAATTCCAGCGTCTATATACGATATTAGAAATAGTAAAT
Organism: Acidianus manzaensis; assembly: GCF_002116695.1. Classification (NCBI taxonomy): domain Archaea; kingdom Thermoproteati; phylum Thermoproteota; class Thermoprotei; order Sulfolobales; family Sulfolobaceae; genus Acidianus; species Acidianus manzaensis. The sequence goes on along the minus strand of NZ_CP020477.1, from coordinate 2,641,408 downwards.
TAATGTACTGATTTCCTTTCTAGCTTTAAGGGTTCACTCATCAATTATAGTTTGCATCTCTTACTAAGGCAGATAATCTAGTTAAGTACTATATTATTTATCCGCTTAACTTGAATAGTGCGTTTGAATGCAGTAAAGAAAATCAACAAATAATGCAAGATAAATTGTAATCTATGCAACCCTCTATAGTTTGTGGATTTTCTGAAAATTGATGTTATTCTCTATATTAGAACTATTCATAGAATTGCCGTCTAGTTTCAAATGATACACACCAAATCCTAGGTATATTACAATAATCACAAAATTGATACTAGTTAGTATTTGCATATTTCTGGGACTAACTTTTTGTGCATTAATTTCTTTACGTTTAATTTTAGCGTATTACATAGTGTGTGTACCATTTGAATCTTTACGTCGGTTCTACGGATGATTTTGATAAGGAGAATGGCCTTAGTTTCCAGATAATCCACAAACTACGTATTACATACTAATTTTCATGACTGCAATCCAACACAGAACAAAGTTTTTATTATACGGCACCGTAATAATTACGGTACCGTAATAATGCTTTTCTCCACCAGGCCAAAAGAAGATAGAAAAGACCTTTACGATAGAGAGAAAGAAATAGAAATGATAAAGGACAGTATTTTTAGAGGAGAATGGACAGCAGTATTAGGAATTAGAAGAATAGGAAAAAGTAGCGTAGTTAACGTTTCTGTAAAAGAAAGCGGAAGCATACCAATTTACGTTAATTTAACTAGACTAAACACAACGAAGAAGAAACAGTACGATAAGGCTTCATTCCTCTCATTACTTCTCGAAAGCACAAATTTAACAATAAGGAATTATACTTTTCTAGGGAAAATATCTAGAATTATTTCAAATATAGTCGGTTTAGAAGAAGTCGATTTTTCTTCACTAAAAGTTAAAGGAAAACTGAAAAAAATTGATACTAAAGATCTCTCCTATTTATTCTTAGAATTAGATCGATTAGCAAAAGACAATAGAAAAAAAGTGACAATAGTGCTGGATGAAGCACAAGAGTTAAGCAAAATTGCAGGAATAAATTTCCCTTCCCTTTTTCACGATATTTATGAAGAATGCAACAATACCGTGGTCATCTTCACTGGGAGTATGATCAGAATTTTAGAGAGTACGCTGAAAGATATAGAGTATCAAGAACCATTTTTTGGAAGATATATAAGGAAAATTACCTTAGAAAGGTTTACTAAAGACCAAAGTGAAGACTTCCTTACCAAAGGTTTCGAAGAAGAAGGAATTTCAGTGGATAAACAAATTATAGATGAAGCAGTTCAAAAACTAGACGGAATTCCAGGTTGGTTAACCATATTCGGTTCTGAATACTCATTCGCAGTAAAACACGGACAAAAACCACGCATAGACGACATAGTTTCTAAAGCAGAAGAAGAAGCTAAAAGCGAAGCCAAAAATTTCCTTGAAAATAGCCAGTCACCTTTAAGGTATTCAGCGATAATTTTAGCCTTAGATAGGTTAGGTGGAACTGGAGAACTCAAAGAAATAAAAAAAGTTTCATCAACAATTTTAGATGAAGAAATACCTGAACCAAGAGTTTACGAACTATTGAACAGACTAGTAGATTATACACTCGTAGAAAAAATAGATGATAAGTACAGCCTTCCAACTGATGAGCCCAACAGAAAAGGTATTGTAAAATCAGCGGAAGAAATATTTAAATCCGAAACTCAACGTGATTAAATATTCTTTTTAAGCTCATTCAATATTGAGAAATCCATAACGTAATATCTGGGAAAACTAAATGATAGCTCTAGAAGAGAAGGCATTTATTTCTTTGCCCCTTATCTACTTTATGTCTAGAGCGGAGACAAAGTTAAATCCAGTCAATGCTTGTTCCTTCTCCCCCGATCTTATTATGTGAAAAGTCCTGGTAACCTTTTCCCAGATACAAACTAAATGCAAAAAATTTCAAATTAAATCCCTAACTCTACTTATTAAGTTTTCAAATAGATGTACCAAGTCACTTTTTAATTAGAACAGGTAATTGGCTTATACCAGATTCACTGTAACATTGCTCGAGAATTTTTTCGTATTCTTCTTCTTCCGCATTTATGTCAATGGTAAATTTTCTTTCTTGATTACATAACCAGCCGTCGAGTCCTTTGAATTTTCCTTCATTTACAAAATCTTTTTCAGTAGGGCGTTTTTTGCCTTTCCACCAAACCATTCCTACATCAAAACTAATTTTTCCTTCATTTATCTCAATATTTTCAAATCCGATTGTAAAATAGTTATCCTTCAGATTTTCAGACTCATGATCTCCAAAGGCCAGAGTAATAGAATTTGCATCAAAAGGAAAAGGATCGAGATATGTATATTCAAAACCTTTTCCTTTGAGTAGATATCTAAAACGTTTAAACGCAATGATCATTCTATTCAAAGCTTTATTTATATCTTTATCAGATTGAGATGAGGGAGGATCAGGACGTTGATTTTTGTTTTGAGATGGTGGTAAAGTACTTGAAGTAGCTTTCTCTTTATTTTTATCTTCACTTACATCATTTTTTAATCTATTTATCTCAATCTTAGAGGGGTCGTTAATCGCATTTTCCAATTCCTCATTAGAAGGTCTTTTCATCCTAAATTCTTTGATCTTCTCAAATCTAATCTTAGCATCTCTATATTTTTTAATTAAATTAGTCTTCATTCTGTTATATATATAGTCATTTACGAATATTATAATTAGATTATTTTGAATAAAGTCTGTTTTGATTATTTTCCACAATTTTTCATCGTAACGTTTATTATCCCAGAGGTAAACAGCGCGACCAGATTGTTTTATAAAATTTGATTGTTTTATAAAATTTTCTGGGTCAATTATATAGAAGAGTTCTACTCCATTATTAATAATTTCTTTAGCTATCCTATAAGCTAAGTATGATTTTTCAACATCTTGTTCTACTGCAATTACAATAATCTGCCCTTTGGGGTTTTTTAACTCATTCATGATGTAATTCTTCAATTCTTCAAACTCCTTACCACTAATGTCAATTATATCTCTGATAATGTTTAAAGCTTTCCTTAACTCCTCGTCACTATTTATTGGAATTACGTCTCCTTTTTTTGCTCTTTCCTCTCTGTTTTTTGCTCTTTCCATAATTATAATATACGCATAATATATTATATTTTTCCCAGAAAAGTTTATACGTACATATCCTTATTACAAATTATAAAGCCTAACTTGAATCTTATTTCTCTTAGGGATAAATAACTCACCCTTCTATAACTGGAAAAAACTTTTCTTAATCTAGAGAGATATTTGGAAACTTCTCATTAGAGTAAGCATAACTTTAATAAAGATTTTAAACTCCTTTAATAAGCTATTGAACATAATCCATAGTGTCGTCAGATAAACATAAATTATTTCTAGGGTATTTCAGTATCATTAATTGTAAGTTTGTCTTGATGAGAGGAATGTAAAATTTTTAACTACTTAACGACATTATGAACATAGTCTAACATGAAGGAAATAGCTTAGAACAAGCTAACTTTTTCAATTTTAAATATATTTTATGAAATAAGAAACTTACCTCAAAATTTTAGCTAATTCATGTACATTACCATTAGTGTATACTTAGAATACTTAACGCTTATTTACGAACAGTACTAATCAAGAGAATAACCTCAATTTTCCTGGTACTCCACAAACACATTATCATTATCAAATGCAGAATTTTCAGTACTAGTACAGAGAAAACAAGATTTATTTACTAAGAATCTTTAATTAATTTAAATGGCTAGATTTTTAGAAGTCTCACTCGAGAGAGTTTCCATATTTAATACTAAACACTTATATAGATATGTTGATCAAAATGAATTTGATTTTATCAAAAAACATAGAATAATCTATTCGCACAATATAATTGGAACATATTTTACCACATTCTTTACTAATTCCAAAGACGATGCACATCAATATCTACGTATTAAAAAAGAACAAATATATAGAGTTGGAGGATTTCCCATAAGCTACGTTTTAAGTTTATTAAAACCACATGATCTTCGTAAGAGATATTTCTTATTGAAAGGTTATGTGCAACCTATACGCAAAACAATAGGTGGTGCAGACGAATATCTAGTTAAAATCCCTATACCCATATTAAAACCATATAATTACATATATAATCTTGATTCTCAGCAATGGGTAAAAATCTAAAAACATTTCGAGGATAAGGAAACCCACACTCGTAAAGATGAAAATAACTCATTATAGAACACCTCTTATATACAGTTGACATTTTTATATATACGCCCCGAAGAATGTTTCATTACACAAAACTGAATAAAAAACTTATACAGTTAATTTATATAATATCATAGTAAAAGTACATTTAGGTTTCTCATTCTTTAACGTCATCACATTTACGAAAACAAAAAATTAAACTATATCAGTTGATCGAAATTAGATCTAATCAAAAAAGGAGCTGAAAGCTCGTCCTTTACCATTTAAAACCTAAAATCTAAGACAATACAAATATTACAAAGTTCAAACCAATTATTATTATGCTAGTTACAGGCGGAATGGGATTCATTGGCTCAAACTTCATAAGATACATAGTAGAAAACAAAAAAGATGATGAACAAGAAGTTAAATTCCCCATAATAAACGTAGACAATCTAAGTTACGGCTCACATCCAGATAACCTAAAAGGAATAGACGAAACAAAACACAAATTCATCTACGCAGACATAACAGACAAAGAAAAAATAGAAGAAATAATAAAACAGCACAAACCAGAAATAATAATAAATTTCGCAGCACAAAGCCACGTAGATAGAAGCATAAAAGACCCAACACAATTCGTAAAAACAAACGTCCTAGGCACACTGAATCTACTAGAAGCAGCAAGAAAATACGATACCAGATTCATCCAAATAGGGACAGACGAAGAATACGGAGAAATAGAAAAAGGATCATTCACAGAAAACGACAAACTAACACCATCATCACCATACTCAGCATCAAAAGCATCAGCAACACTACTAACCCTATCCTACGTAAAAACATACTCATTAGACGCAATAGTAACCAGAACATCAAACAACTTCGGACCAAGACAATACCCAGAAAAACTAATACCAAAAACAATAATAAGAACACTCCTAAACCTACCAATACCAGTTTACGGAACAGGAAAAAACGTAAGAGACTGGATATACGTAGAAGACAACTGCGAAGCAATATACACAGTAGCGAAAAAAGGAAAAAAAGGAGAAATATACAACATATCAGCAAACCAAGAAAAAACCAACCTAGAAATAATAAAAGAAGTAGTTAAAATAATGAACAAAGAAGAAAAAATAAAATTCGTAGAAGACAGACCAGGCCATGACATAAGATACAGCATAAACTCACAAAAAATAAGAGGACTGGGATGGGAACCAAAACACACATTCCAAGAAGCACTAAAGAAAACAGTAGAATGGTACATACAAAACGAATGGTGGTGGAAAAAAATACTAACACCAGAAGTAATAGCAGAAACACCATGGAAATAAAAAGAAACGTAAAAACCATAAAAAGTAAGCAATTTTACGTTGCATCTGATACTCACATCCAGTTCTCTTCCCTCCTTAGGATAGAACAGAGAAAACTTTTTCCTAATTTTATTCTTGTTAACTATCTGTAAATCTTCTAAGTCAACGTTAAGTCAAAAAATCACAAAGCAAATATAACTCCTACCTATTTTATTACCTCAATCACCTTCTCAGCTTTCGAAATCATCCTTTCAACATTAAAATCCCACTTCCCATCTTCAGTAAAATGCTCATAAGGAATAGAAGCAGTCAAAAGATACTTAGAAGTATAAGGATGAACAGACAAGTACACTTTATCGTTAAATTCGTATTCAGCTTCTTTGATGAACTCAACGTACTTTAACAATTGACCCTTCCAACCTAGGATATGAGCAACATAATAATTATCTAAAACGTGAACATAGTATAAAGTAGGAATTCTAGTTAAATACCTTAACGTCTCTTCCTTATTAAAGATGACTTGTAGCCTAAAAGTAAACCTAGTAAAATAAGTAATATATGATGGTATTAATCCTTTTCCTGCAACATGCTTCTGATAGTGATACAGCAGATCTCTAAATGAGATCCCCAGAAGAGATGAAAGCTCTTTCAAACCAACGTCTGTTCTTTCTTGTTTCATTCCTATTATTCTTACGTCATAATAATCTGGCTTAAAATCATCCGTCAAATCAACATTCTGAAATGGTTCTCTTTCCCTAGGAGAAATTCCCTCAAATTCTTTCGTTTCAAAATTGAACATTGAATAATCTAAAGGATAAATTAATCTGCTTTTTACTTTTCCTAAGTACTCATAATGATAAATAAAATCATTATCAAGCAAATAATCAAAAATCTTGAAAAAACTTAAACTATTTGAATAAATCATCAAATTAATTGAGGAAGGATTGAAAACATCTCTCAAAGCGAAACCAATCATTCCATCAAACATTTCATACAATTTCAACAAATCAAATTTCCTTCGAGAATAAATAGTAAAAATGTACTTATCCAATCCCAAAGCTTTCTCATTGAAGAAAGGAAAAGTCCTGTACTCGTAATTATTCCTCAGATAGCTGATTAATTCTTCAGCATCCTTTATTCCAGATAATAATCCCAAAATTTTTGGGTTTAAATCTCCAAACCTCTGAATGTAATAGAGGAGTGTAGAAAGTTTGTTCTTCTGAGAAAGTAACTGCACACTAAAAAAGAGTAACTTATAATTAAAAACATACCTTAAATAAGACTAAAAACTTTTTATTCAATCTCCAGCTCCACTATTAGATACTCCTGCGTGTACTAGTACGTGTGCTATTCCTAGTGCTGCTAATGCTAATCCTGCTACTGCTATACTTAATCTTATTATCATTAAAGTGTTTTGTGGTGTGAGGTTGAACTTCATTTTTCTTCAAAAGTAATTAGGGAGGATTTCAAGAAAAATTTTTCTATAAATTAAGATAAATAACTACTATTTTATAGATTTTGTAGTGTTAAACTTTTATTAATTAGTGCGATATTTTAACCAGATAAAAATGAAAAGTTTTCAGTTTAAATTTACCTACTTTTGTATGTATTATTAAGAACTATATATTTATATAGTAGTAATTATCTGGGTTATCAATTAAATAATATAATTTTAACTTTTTTAGGTAATTGAAGTTCTTTCTTTGAAATCTAACGTTCATTTAAACGCATCTCTCCTTTATTTATGGAATAATTTGACATTTTATTGTTTTTATCTCCATAAAGATTGCCTTAAAGAATTAATACCATTATATAAGTATATTGGTTATTATTGCTATAAAAAGTTTGCGTATTTTTACTTAATATATACATTATAAATTGCTTTTTACAAATACAAAAGAAATTGTTGATTACTTTCATCTTGTCACGTAGTTAAAAAAATTTTACATATATAAGTTCCCTTTATCAAGATAGACTTACAATTAATTATACTGAAAAACCTAGAAATTATTTATACGTATCCGACGACATGAATATTTTAAACACTCACATTTTAATTCTCATAAAAGAATGAATAGATTATATGGCGATGAGTAATAGATCAGAAACTTCTAATATCCAACGAAATATTGAATAAGACTGAATAGAAGTTTTATAACTTTAACGGAGATAATTAATTGGTAAGAAAAGTTTTGATTACCTGCTATCATGATTCATATTTTACAACAGTCGGCATGTCAAGTTTTATTGATGGCACATTATCATTTCCTGGACTTATATTTAATGCCATAATTAAAATATAACTTTCTCCAGGTACAAGAGAACTTCTATTGCCAAAATATATTTTAACATCAGTATTTCCAGGATTTAATACATTTGGATTAATATAAGTTGCCGGAATGTAAGGATTTTGAATATAAGCTGAAGTTATGACAGCTGGAACAAACGATTCAATTTTAAGATTTATATAACCATCTCTTATTACTTGATTACTCATTATTTTAACTATCGTTTTTTTCCTTGTTATGAAACTTTTCACACTTTCATATGGTTTAGATATATCCCCTTGCATTTGATTATTAATATCAAACATTTCTTTTGGTAAGTTATCTTGCTGAGTGTAAGGCTGTTGAAATGTTCCAGTAAATGAACCTGGATTTAGTCTAGCCCCACATCTCATACAGTATAGTGCTTCATCAGGATTAGCATATCCACAATAAGGACAAATTATAGACACATTAAATATATTTTTTATGCCAATATAAAAATTTTTCTATTTTTACATTACTAAATTACATCATAACTTAAAATCTTCAAAGCCTTTATTTTGAAAATACTGTTAACTTCATCATTAATTCCTCTTATAGAAGAAAAAAGTATCAGTCATTTAAAACTCTCACCTTCAATACGATTTAAAAATGTTGTATAATAAATAATGGATTTCATCACCTTTTGCAGATATTATAAAAATAGAATGACAATAATTCTTTAAATAGCCTAAACTCCACTATTGTAAATATAACGCGTAAAAACTAATTTGTGGATTATCTGAAAATTGAAGCTATTCTCTTAATCAGAACTATTCGTGAAATAAGCGTTAATTATTCAAATGATACACACTATACTATGTTAAACTAATTTGTCTTATGGAATATATTCTCTATAGTCTTGATAAATTAGTAAAAATTTTATAGTTATTATTTAGTCTTAGAGTTTTTCAGTTTACTCCGTAATTCAAGAGTTTTTTGGTAATTTATTTTTCCATTTTCTATTACTACTCCATATATTTTTTGTGCGATATTGTAATTTATATACTCATTTTTCACGTCGTTTAAAACTAGTTCTGGATCTCTGTCTAATGGATCTCCCCATCCTCCGCCTCCTGCACTATGTAAGCTTACTTTATCTCCGGCTTTCAATTTTATTGACGCTGCTTTTCTAATAATTTTTGGTTCTTCTCCTTTTTCATAAATTATAGCATAATTAGATGGACCATTATAACCTCCATTTACTCCCCATGGTGGGAATTTTGATCTTCCAATGGATACTGTGAAGTAAGCTTCCTTAGATCTAATTATATAGTTTTTTATAATTCCAAATCCTCCTCTATATTTACCATGACCTGATCCATCTTCAGTATTTAATGATATTCTTTCAACTAAGATTGGCATTCTATTTTCGTAAACTTCTGCAGATGCTATATATGTTTCTCCATCGCCACTAGCTACTAGTGCACTTTCTCCATCTTTTTCGTTACAAGCTCCCCATCCTCCTGGTTGCGGTTCTACAATAGCAAAAGGTTCATTAGTGTTTTCATTATAACCACCTAATATTGTAGCTAATATAGATAGAAAATGGCCTGCGGATAGTTTATCTGGTATGTGAGGAGCTAGGGCTTTCCACACTAAATCAGTAGCATAAGACATTGATTCCCAGTATGTTGAAGTAGGAGCTGGTTTCTTAGGATTAAATATACTGCCTTCTGGTGCAATTACTTTTAAAGTGGAAAAGTAACCCGCATTAGGTGAAGCATGAGGATCTGTAATAGCCATAAATATTTCTCTTACTGCCGATACTGTAGCTGGTAATGGAGAATTAATTGGTCCTTTGACTTGATCAGAACTACCAGTAAAATCTACTATGAAATTATCATCAGTTATAGTGACCTTTGCTTTAACATAGACTGGATTATCGGAAATTCCATCATCGTCTATGTAATCTTCTGCTTCAAAAACTCCTTTAGGTAATTTACTTAACCTTAATTTGCTTAATTTAGCCCCATCTTCAATTAACTTATCCATTGCTTCTATTACGTTTTCTAATCCATACTTATCAATCAGCGTATTTACTCTTCTTAATGCTACTTTCATTGAGGCTATTTGTGCTTCCATGTCTCCTAATGTTGCACTAGGCATTCTTGAGTTAGCACTTATTATATCTATTACATCCTTATTTGGCTTTCCTTCTACGAATAATTTTATATTAGGTAATTGAAGTCCTTCTTGAAATACTTCTGTGGCATCTGATGTCCAACTTCCAAAATGCATTCCTCCTATTTCGCTCCAATGTCCTTTATTTACTATAAATCCTAACAGTTTGTCTCTACTAAATATTGGCATTATTAATGCTACATCATTTAGGTGAGTTCCACCAGAATATGGTATATTAGTAGCTATTATATCCCCTTCTTTTATATTATTATTCCATTTATCTAATACTTCTCTTATTGTAAAATCTAGAACACCAGAAAATCCAGGTACACCAGGTGCTTGTGCGACCAAACCTCTACCTTTATAATCAGTTATTCCTACAGCATAGTCTAATACTTCATATATAACTGGACTCTTTGCAGTTCTTCCAAAAGCATAAAACATTTCTTGAGCTGCTACTTCTAGTCCATTTTCTATTAATTCTAATGTGAATTGATTAATCATATTTAATCCCTCTCTATAATTAAATTACCAAATTCGTCTAAAACACTTTTTTGGCTTTCAAGAATTATCGCAGTAGAAGTAGGATCTTCAATAATAGCTGGTCCATATATATATTGATTAGGTAAAAGTTTCTCTTTATTATATACATTCCATTCATTGTAGTCTCCCTCAAAATATACTTTTCTCTTACTAATGAGAGAATTACTAAATTCATAATTATTTACTATCTTCTTTTTTATTGGAATTGATTTAGTCTTTACAATACCACTAACGTGGAAATTCACTAGTTCAATTGGACTATCTAATTTAAATGCATAAGCAAGTTCGTGAGCTTCATGAAATCTTCTTTCTATTTCTCTAATTTCCTTCTCTCCTATGACGCCTGGCATTATATTGACTTTAACAGTGTGCTCTTGACCGTAATATCTCATTTCAGCGTATCTAGTTATTAAGATATCTTCTTCCTTAAAGCCTTCTGAAACTAACGTAGATATTATTTTTCTTTCTATACTGCTGAATTTCTCATTTATTATGTCAATGCTATTTTCTTTATCAATCCTAATAGGATATGATAATACCATATCATGTCTAATGTCCGCTAGTAACATTCCCCATGCTGAAAATACTCCTGCAGGAACGGCTGGAATTATTATTTTCTTTATCTCTAATTCATCTGCTACAAAAGGTGCGAACATAGGACCAGATCCTCCATATGCTATTAAAGTAAAGTCTCTTGGATCATATCCCCTCTGGATAGATACTAGTCTTACTACGTTTACTGCATTATCGTTAGCAATTTTTATAATTCCATATGATGCTTCTTCAATTGATACATCGTAGTAATTTGCAATAGCAGAAATTGCTTGCAATGCAACATCTTTATTTATCTTTATTTTTCCACCCAATAATTCGTTTTGATTTAGAAATCCACAAGCAATATACGCATCAGTTACAGTTATTTCCTTACCACCTTTTCCATAAGAAATTGGACCAGGATAAGCACCAGCGGCTCTAGGTCCTACTCTTAAATTTCCGGTTTCGTCAATCCATGCAATACTTGTGCCACCATTTCCTATTTCTACAATATCTATTGTAGGTACTTTTACTGGATATCCAGAGCTATACTTATCTCTTCCAATATAATAGTCAGTAATTATTGTAGGTTCTAAATCTTTTACTAAACTAGCCTTAGTAGTAGTACTTCCTCCATCCATTGTTATAAGATTTTTCTCACCAAGAATTTCTCCTATCTTAATTGCACCTATAACTCCTGCAACAGGACCAGATTCTAAAGTATATACGGGAAATTTTTTAGCAAACTCAAAAGTAGCTACTCCGCCATTAGAAAGCATTGCAAAATAATTTCCTTTAAAATTTCTTTTTTTAAGTTCATCCTCAATTTTGCTTAAATATTTTTGCATCTTCGGCATTATATACGCATTAAGCACTGTAGTGTTAGTTCTTTCATATTCTCTCCATTCCCTTGTTATTTCATGAGATAATGTTACTATAACGTCAGGTTTATTTTTTTCTATAAGTTCTTTTATTTTTAATTCATGGATAGGATTAACATAGGAATTAATTAAAGATACTGCAATAGCTTCTACATTCTCATTTTTTAATCTATCATATATTTCATTAATTTCATTTTCATTCAATTCTACTAAAATATCTCCCTTAGGATCTATTCTTTCATTTATTTCTAATCTCAAATATCTTGGAACAAAGGGAACAGGTTTATTATATTTAAAATTATACATGTCCCTTCTATTTGCTCTTTGAATTTCAAGAATATCTCGAAAACCTTTTGTAGTGATTAAGCCAATCTTAGCTCCTTTCCTTTCTATTATAGTGTTAATAGCTAACGTTTGTCCATGTATAATTTCATTAGTTGCTTCTAAATTTATATTTAGCCAATCTATTCCATTAAGTACTCCAATTGATGGATCTTCAGATGTAGTTTCATTCTTTATCCATTGAATTTCTTCAGAATCAGTATCATAAACTACAATATCAGTAAAAGCTCCTCCTATATCTATTCCTACTCTTATCATCATTAAGTGTATCTCGTTAATAAATATAAAAAAATAATATAGTCAATTATATCAGCATTTGTATTCCAAAAGACATCTAGATAGCGTATTTAAACTATATAATTAATACAATATAGCGCTACAATTAACTATGTTATTATGTCAAAAGAAAATTATAAATAAACGGAATACTTAAAAAAAAAGGATGTTATGAAATGAGCTGGGAAGAAATATTTAATAAGTATCTAGATGAAAAAGATATTAAAATTTTAAAATTTTTAAATAATGATGCTAATATTTCAGATGCAAGAATAGGTAAGATGATAGGATTATCTAAAACTAGTGTAAGAGTTAGAAGATTAAAATTACAAAATAGCGGAATTCTTAAAATAGTAGGAGTTGTAATATTACAAAATTTAGGCTTACCTTATGCTGATGTCATGATTAAGTTAAACCATGATTTAGTTCTAAGGGAACAATATATTAACAAGCTAATTAGCAATGATTTGGTATATGAAATAACTGAATATATGACTGAATGGGACTTGCTTATCAGATTATTTCATAAAGACACGATAAAGCTAAAGGAAGAAATATTAAAACTGATAAACGACAAAGCAGTTCAAGATTACAAAATATATTACGTATCAAGAACCTACAAAGCTTGGGGAAAATCAGTCCTATCTAATATATAAGGCTTATTCATAAATATATAGTCTATTGAACAACTAAAACTAATCTATTAGAAATCAATTTATATTAAAAATAAACTATTAAAAGACCATAATGATAGTCAACTTATGATTAAATAAATTATCTATGAACTATAAAATGTTTTTATTCTATACTTATACTTTAGAAATTATGGCAGGAAAAGAAGAAGTTGGAAAAAATGAAGAAAAATCCAAATACGATGACTATTCATTAAAAGAAGTTCCTAAACATTCTAGATATGGTTTCTTCAATATTTTCCTAGTTTTTTCATCAGTATATGGAGCAATAGCTGTTATATGGGGAGGAGGCGCATTAGGCTATGGACTTACATTTTCGCAAGCTGTAATAGCTGTACTTTCAGGAACTTTAGTACTAGCAGTATTAGGTAGCTTAATCGCATCTATAGGAGCATATAGTGGACTTTCTACATACGTCATGTGGAGACATCCATTAGGAAGATTAGGTGGAAAAATAGCTGGATTCTTATTAATAAGTATAACTACAGGAATAGGATGGTATGCTGTAGAAACATGGTTATTTGGTATAGTTATAAGTGAAATATTTCCCAATAATCCATTTTTCTCTGTTGGAGTAGCATCAATTTGGGGTGGTATACTAATGATAATTATGACATACATAGGATATAGAATGCTATCTTTTATGAGCTATTTTACAATCCCATTCCATATATGGCTAATAGGTATAGGTATAGCAATAGTACTATCCCTTAAAGGTGGTTTTACTGCAGTTGTGTCTGCCACACCAACACATTATATGAGTCTATTAGATGGAATCTCAGCAATTATTGGACTATATAGTGCAGGTACAATAATATCTTCAGATATTTCTAGATTTTCCAAATCAGCTAAAGACGCTGCATCAGCCTGGATCTCCCATATAATATTCCTTTATCCATTCCTAATATTAGGAGGAGTAGCAATAGTCCTAGTTACAGGCTCCTATTTAATAACTAATGCCATGTTAGATTTAGGAATGGGAGTAGGCGTACTTTTGATAATAATTTTTGGTCAATTTATAATTAATACAGACAATTTATATAGTGGGTCCCTATCACTAGTTAACCTATATCCTATGAGACGCGAAATAGCATCAATAATTAACGGCATAATTGGAACCGCCATAGCTGCATTTATAGGTTTTATTGCTGGATCATCAATAACTCCTTTCGAAGATTTTATTTCATTATTAGGAGACTTTTTACCTGCTATGGGAGGAATCGTAATAGCCGATTTCTTCATAGTAAGAAAATATTTTAATAAAATGAATGACCCATATAAAAGATATCAGTTTACACCAGGTAACGTGTATTATAACGTAAACATTGCAGGCGTACTAGCTTTAGCATTAGGTTCAATTGTAGGATTTTTCATTAATTTAGGTATACCAGCTGTTAACTCTCTAATTACTGGATTATTAACATATCCATTATTATATTATTTAATTAAATCATTAGGAAAGAATCCAGAAATATTACCATATAATTATGAAGGAGGCGACTTAAAATGAATCTAACTACTAATTATAAAATATTCATTTTTTATAATATAATATTAAGTTTTGTTTTTATCGTATTATATATTTTATCTAAGGGATTTGTACAATACTACAACTTAGTATATGGCATACTAATATTAGCAATAACAAGTTTCAGCATATTAAGATTCTCTATAAACAAGCTAGAAGATCAAAAAATTAGAACAGGAGTTCAAGCAGCATGGCTATTAGTATCTTTCGCACTAGGTTACATTTCAATAGTATATGCACCAGTCCTTTTAACCTCAATCCAGATTCTCATAACAGAATCTATAATATCTTTAATACAAATTTTATGGGGATCAACATTACTAGTAATTTCATATAGAAAAGGATATTCAATAATAAAGGTGTAGAATTGAATGGAAACATATTACATTCAAACAAAAGATATTCAAAATCTAATTATAGGAGCTTCATTTTTAGGCACCGGTGGCGGAGGAGATCCATATATAGGAGGTCTTATGCTAAAAAGAGAATTACAAAATAATAGTAAAAAAATAGAAATAATAAGTAAAGTAAATACAATCAATCAAAATTCCTTCGTCATAGGAAGTGCAATGATGGGAGCACCAATTGTTATGATAGAAAAAATACCAAATAGTTCAGAAACAAAAAAAGCATTAGAAGCATACTCTAATTTCACAGGAAACAAAATAGATTATATAACTCCACTAGAAATGGGAGGAGTTAATTCCACCATCCCACTAATCACATCAGCCAAAACCGGAATACCAGTTATTGACGGTGATGGAATGGGAAGAGCATTCCCAGAACTACAAATGACCACTTTCTACTTCTATGGAATTCAACCCTCTCCAGTAGTCATCTTCGACGAAAAAGGAAATATAAGCATAGTTAAAGGCATTAACGGATATTGGTCAGAGAAAATAGCAAGAACAATTACAGTAAGATACGGAGGAAGCGCATACATAGCTCTATACGGTACTAACATAAAAACATATTTCAACTCAGCCATACTAGGCACACTAACCTTAGCACTAGAAATAGGACAATCCATAAATGACATGCGTTTAGATGACGTACTAGACAAACTAAAAGCTATAATTCTATTTAAAGGAAAAGTAATAGACGTAAATAGAAAACTAGACAAAGGATTTTCAAAAGGAAATGTAACAATACAAGGATTAGAAAATAACAACATACTAAAAATTGATTTTCAAAACGAATTCCTATTAGCAACTATTAACAATGATATAATAGCATCAGTTCCAGATCTAATTACAGTATTAGATTTATTCACATTTAAACCTATAACCACAGACAGAATCAAATACGGACAAAAAGTTATAGTAGTAGGAATACCATCCAATAACAAACTTAGATCACCTAATGCATTAAAATATATAGGACCACGAGCATTCGGATACAACACCGACTTTATACCTTTAGAACAAAAGGTGAAGAAAATTGCCAATTAAAATAGGAATAGATATAGGAAGCACACACACCGACGTAGTTGCATTAGAAGGAAAAAATTTACTAGCAGCAGACAAAGTAATGACAACACAAAACCTTACAGACGGCCTATTAAACGCAATAACTACAGTAATACAAAAATTAGGAGAAAGAAAAAATGAAATAAACTCATTAATGATAGGAACAACTCACGGCCTAAACGCCCTACACCAAGCTAAAGGATTAAATAGAGTCGCAATCATCAGAATAGGCTTACCAGCAGGAGAAGGAGTCCCACCAACCTTCGATTGGCCAGAAAATCTCAACAATTTCATTACACACAAATACATGATAAGAGGAGGTCACGAATATACAGGAGAAGAAATAACAGAATTAGATGAAGATAAAATAAAGAAAATTGCAGAAGAGATTAATGGAAAAACAGACGCAATAGCAATAACATCAATATTCTCAATAGTCAATCCAGACCACGAATTAAGAACCAGAGAAATTCTAAAAGAAAAAGGAATTAACATACCCATAATATTATCACATGAAATAGGAGGAATAGGATTATTAGAAAGAGAAAACTCAACAATCCTAAACGCACTAATACTAAGAATTTTCGAAAATCTAATAATAAAAATAAAAGACTTACTATCCAAACTAGGCATAGAAGACGTAAAAATATTCTTCGCCCAAAACGATGGAACCGTAGCCTCAGAACACTTCATAAAAAACTATCCAATATTCACCGTAGCCGGTCCAGTATCAAACAGTATAAGAGGAGCACATTTACTAACAGGAATAAAAAACGCAATAGTCATGGACATCGGAGGAACCACAACCAACGTAGGAGTACTTTACGACGGATACCCAAGAGAATCCTCATCCATAGTAGAAATAGTTAATATAAGAACCAATTTCAGAATGCCAGACATATACACCCTAGCATTAGGCGGTGGAACAGTAATTAAAAATGAAAAAATAGGTCCAGAAAGCGTAGGTTACGCACTTACCCAAAAAGGAATTTCATGGAACGGCGACACACTAACAACAACTGACGTAGCAATAGCAATAAAAAGAATAACATTAGAAAACGCCAATCCCAAACTCGTACTACAGAAATTCCCTACAGACTATTTAACCAATATATACACCAAAATGAAAAAAATGTGGGAAAACGCAATAGACCTTATGAAAACCTCCAAAACAGACATCCAAGTAATAGCCGTAGGAGGAGGAAGCATAATGATACCAGACAAACTAGAAGGAGCCTCAACAGTAATAAAACCCCAAAACGCACAATACGCCAACGCAATAGGTGCAACACTAACAAAAATAGGTGCTACAGTAGAAAGAACATTCTCCTACGAACAAACCAGTAGAGAATCAGCAATAAAAAACATCATAGATGAAGCCAAAAGAATAGCAACCACCGCAGGCGCATCAAACAACACAATCGAAATCAGAGAAATAGAAGAATTACAAATACCATACCTACCAGGCAATTCAGTCAAAATAAAAGTCAAAGTAGTTGGCGAATTCTCATAATTTCCTTATATACCATATCTCTTATAACACCATACCCTCCCACCTCCTTCCACTTATTAGATACAGGAATATACACCACTCTAACCTTAATACCATATTTTATCGAATCAGAAGTAACAACATGATTACTATAATCAATTAAACTAATTATTTCCGGAGAAATATAAGATATTTCCCCATTTTTTATAAAACCCAAATATTCATTCTTAAATATTACCTCAGCCCTCTCATCCTTATACCCCTCAATCCCCTCAAGCTCAACCACCCCCAAAGCAAAACCCCCCAAATTATACCTCTTAATATCAACAACCTTACCCTCAAATATCACCCTACCATTACTCAAACCAAGCATCTCATCCAATCCACTCTCAACCAAAGCACCACCCAATTTATATGATAAACTAACCGTACCCAAAATACCTCCATTAATATACCCATTACCATCACACGGATACAAAGAAATATAACCCCTCCCACCAAACCTAACCGTAATATCCCTAGCGACCTTTTCAGCATAATAATCATCTACAAGATCCAAGACAGTACAATTCCCACGCTCATCACATATACTCATAGGCGTAGCTCTAAAACCCGCAAAATGCATCGTAGTCATATACAACTCAGGAAAAGCCCTACCTTCAAAATCACCATCAACCACAGGCTTTTTAGCCATTAACGACACTATGAAAGGCACTATCGAATTTATTCCACCTATCTCAATTGGCGTTATTTTCGTAGGTTCCTTCCCAATAAATCCCGCTAAAACCATCAGAGAATTATAATATTCATGCCCAGAAGGAATTTTTTCAACCCCTATTAAAGGAGAACCCATACCCCCTACTCCTATTATAAAATCACTATCCATTACTTCATTAGTATATTCTAAATAATCTATATTCATTTCAATCATCTTAGCCTTAAGAATCCTATAACCCAAAAACGGATTCCCTCCACCACCAGAACCCAATATAGAACTACCCACAGCCAAACTATAAACATCATTTATCGAAAGCCTTTCCATAAAATTCATTATTCCACACATAAATAAAGTTTAACACACTTTCAAATACACATCAATATTACCCACATCTTTTATATCTATACAATACATGGGATATATTTAATTTTTTTATCTCCATCAAAAAATACACAGAATATGTTAAGTACAACAAAACTCTTAGCTATAGTAAATTATAATTCAATTACTAACTCAACTTGTAGTGTACACTATTTGAATACTTTACGTTAATTCTACGTCTGTCTGATTTAGAGAAAGGCCTCAATTTTCAAATACACCACACACTAACTCAACTTGTATAAATATTCACTTCATAGAGAATATAACATCCCAATAGTAAAAACCCAATCTTAAAGCTAATAAACCTTAAGGAATTCAACACATAAATCACGCTCAATCAGAACATCAATAACTACAATCAACCTATTGTTGAAATAAAACTATCCTAAAATCAATACGAACTTCAATTCACATAACCAAAAATTTTCCCATTAAAACTCACAAAAATTTTACTATTAGCCTAGTATAGTAAAAACTTCCTTTTTCTTTAATAAATTATTCATAAGAGAAGAGTTCCTACCTTGATAATTTTATTTTAATCTCTAAAGAAATAAGTCTAATATTAACTATATAATAATAAATGGAGTTCAGATTAGTTAAACATTTCATTTCTAGACTTATATTTCATACGTATCACATTTAAAATTTTATACACTATTTTTATCCTTCATAACGACACTATATAAGTAACTCTGAAATTCTAACGAGAGAATAAACATATAATCCTCAAATTACTTATCCCTTAACTTTAAACTTCAAGACTTATATTCCAAACCTCTAGTAACTTGCATCTTAGAAAACTCACGATAAATCTCCATGAGAAACATTAATCACAAATAATTTATACATAGAATTAGATTAATGAATCTAGAAGTACTAAATGTCATTTTTTAGGAAAATTCTTACAACAGTTGGTAAGAATAACAGAAATTATACTACATATACTTTTTATTATACTCCTAACTCTAGCCTCCTCACTACAACTGCTAACTCATATATCATTTAACAAATAATCTTAGATATTACTGTTTCTTCTTCCTATATTACAAAAAACTAAACAAATTTACATAAATATTAATTATTTTCAAATTAAGAAAAAATACTTTTTTTAACAAATAAAAGACAAAATTTATATCAAATCTTCATAAAAAAGGGAAAAAATTTTTTAAATGTAATAGAAGAACCATAACTGATAAAAAGAAAGAAAAAAGACTCCCTATAGAGGAAAGAATATTGTATATATATATAAAAAATAATTATTTGATTGAAGTTTATATTAAAACTCAATTATTACTTTTATCTAAAATTAAAACAGATTATATATAATACAACTATATGATAATATAGAAATAAAAGACTGTTCGATAAGTTTTAAAAACAAAGAAAAATTCATAATATTATGCTATCTAAAATCGTCATACTCATGATTATTTTGCTAGAAATATTTTCAGTAGTATCATTAGCAACGAACTACTTTCCCTACGTCCAATATCCAAAAAACGTACTTATGGGGCAAAACTTCACAATAACATTCGGACTAGCATCCAATGTAATTAACTCCACAAACTTTGAATATGCAACTCCAGGTACTAAAATAGTGAATATTTCTAGTAATACTGGTTATCAAGGATTTGGAGGGTATTGGCTAGTTGATAAAATTAACTTGACTAATGCTAGTGAGTTAATAGTTTCGTTTTATGGAGAGAGAATCGGTGGAGCTAATCCGGGAATAGTACTTTATAGCAATAACTTCAACTTAGAGGAGACCGATGGTCAGTCTGGAACTTATGAAATATTAGTTGCATGGGGTGGGATCTTATGGTTAGACAAGCTTAATGGATATTTCGCAGCAATATCAACACTACCTACTTTTTCTTCTGGTAATTACACTGTGATTTTCAAAGATGTAAATTCTTCCTTATGTGTCTACTCTATAACTGTTAATTCGTCAACTTACTTAGTAAAATATAATACTGGAATACCTTGGAAGAGTATAGGTTATGCTGGAATTAGACTTGATAACGGTATTGTTGTGCCATTATCATTTGGAGTAAAATCATTTATTCCTGCTAAGTATATTGTATACATAAATGGTAAGGAATATGCATTAGGTTATAGTAATGGGAGTTCTTCCATAACTCTTAGAATATTTTCACCTTCTGTCATAAACATAACCTTTCCACGATATTACGTGTACAAAGTAATTACAATAGGTACGACTAAATCTTCTGATATCCATGAAAATTTTCCTATATTACAATATATTCTAATTATAATTGCGATAGTGTTCATTGGATTATCTATATGGAGAGAAATATTAAATAAAAAGACTTAAAAATAAAATTATCAATATTATTTGATGATTCCTTCTATATTACTTTTAGATATTATACAATATTTGCAAATAAATAATAGATAAATTTCATTTTATGACCAAACTAACATTTTTTAGTATATATAAATATTTAATAAAAAATATAATATTAACAAATAGTATTAACACTTTATACAATAAACATTATTTCTTTTTCTCACAATAAATTATCCCTAAATCTTCTGTAGAACGAGATGGAAATGACTTTTTTAGTTTGCAGATATAATTTAATTCCTCTAACTTTCTTATCAATGTTTTTGCTTTTACCTTAGT
Source organism: Acidianus manzaensis (assembly GCF_002116695.1). Taxonomy (NCBI): domain Archaea; kingdom Thermoproteati; phylum Thermoproteota; class Thermoprotei; order Sulfolobales; family Sulfolobaceae; genus Acidianus; species Acidianus manzaensis. The sequence continues at coordinate 2,619,940 of NZ_CP020477.1, read as the reverse complement.
TCTAGAGTAATGATATTCAAAGACTATCTCATCAAATGATGAAATTATTTCTGGCTTAACCAGTCATAATAATATCAGCTTCACATCCTTCACAATCCATCTCTAACAAGTAAGGTTCTTTTGAAATCTCTTTCACAATCTTCTCTAAAAAAGAGAAGATAGAAACTTCGACATCACCTTGATTATTAACAGAATAACTAAAACTATTATCAGTAGTAACATTAGATGGCACTTTTATCACTTCGTCTTTACTACCAAATCCAGCATTAAATAAAAGAATTTATTTTCCAAATTGTTCAACTTACTATTTCCTAAAGCTTCTTCATAAACTGTAGGTAAGGGTTCAAAAGTGTAAACTTTTTTGCTCCCTTCAAAGCAAAATATAGTGCAGTATCACCAACATTGGCACCAACATCAACAACTCTAGTGTGTACACCGCCTCCTCCTACAAAGTTAGAGCTTAAAACACTAAGTATATACCCTAAACTAGTACTTAATCCAATTATAATCTACAAAATATGCCACTAAATAATAAAGTTTAATAATTTCCTTAATATTTATGATTCATGGTAGATATTACTTACCATAAGTATTTACTAAAGTGATATTTACTTATTATAGGATTACCTTTAAAAATCGATATTCTATCCTTTATATGGACTTCGAAAAGGAAAGAGAAAAGATATTAAAGTGATTTTTAGAAACGGTAATGAAGCTTACTGCTCTTATGATTGCATAGTGGCTATTATAGAGCTATTACAAATAAATAATTATGATTTAAGTAATTTTTATGAAACTTTAAATCTTTTATCTAAAAAACAATTACTTTCTGAGTTAAATGATGAAAATGAATCATTTATAGAGTATCTTTTTTATTATCTGGTTGGATTAAAGAAGGTGAAGTATGGGCTAATCCTAAGTATAATGTGAAAGTACTTTATTCATCTGGAGTTTTATTGAGACATTCGCTTCTAAAGAATACAATATTGACGTTTCAGATAAGGAAGAGGTAGTAAAATACATAGAATTTAAATAAAGATGAATTAATATAAAAATGTTAGCAAAGCAAAATTATTAATTTATCCTTCATTAGCAGATAGTTTTTCCTTTTCCTTAGTTATTCTGGAGTCATTAGCTGTAGGTACACCAGTAATTAGTTACAACTTCTTTCCTATTTATTCAGTGTACAAGAATGTTCCAGCAGTGAGGTTTTCTCCCTTGGACAATACTAAGTTTGCAGAAATTGTTTATAGCTCTCTCAATGATGAATTTCAGAATTGAGTGAACGATGAGAGGACAATAAATTTTATCAAAGAACATAATTGGGAGAAAGTATGAGCAAATATTGCTAAGATCATAAGAGGATCTGAATAATTCTTTTAACGAGAAAAAGCTTGCCTGGCAAAAAGTTAGAAATAATGTTCTTCTCATCTTCACTAAATATTTTGCTTATCTTAAAGAAGAGAATAATAACTAAAACTAAGACAAAATCAAAAAATGGCGGATCTATAAATATTTCGTAAACGAAAATTAAAGGAATTAAAGAGAGAATTCCAATCTCTTTCCAGGATGGATGAAACACGTGATTACTTAACACGTAGTATAATGTAAAAACTGACGAAACAGCAGATACAATTAGCTGAGATATAGCTCCTCCCATTATACCTATCCTTGGAATAAGAGTGTATGAAGTAGTAAGGACAGTGGATGCATTTATGATAGAGAGAATGAGAAATGGCCTCAAACTCTTCTTAAACGCTATCAAAAACCTTGTTAAGATTCCAATAGGTTGAGGAAGCGTAATAGCTAACAATAGGATTGTCATAGCTTCAATTCCACTCTTATATGCAGGAAATAATGAAGGCAAAAGATAATATGCTATAGGTAAAGAAATTATAACTAGTAAGAAAGTCAACAGAGAAGTTACTTTAAATGAAAGCCTAGAAATGCTTAATTCATCCTTACCTAAAGCTTTATAATAAGATGCAGAAGGGAGTAATACTCCAGTTAATCCTCCTAAGACCATGTTAGGTACGTTAGCTATTAAGGCAGCAAACTGATAAATTCCTAGATAATATGATCCTAAAAGATAGGAAGTAGTTACTCTATCTCCTTGACCAGAAAGAAATCCGGCTGTAGAACTTAAATATAAATTGATTCCTTCTCTGAAAATTTTTTTAAAAATTGTAAATTCAAATGAAAATTTAAATCCTCCTATAGCTCTGGTTATTACTAGAGTATTGAAAACAGTTGAAAAAATTCCTCCAGCTGTCCATATTCCTATAAATAGGAAAATATCTTGTCTAATTACTGCAATAATTGAAATAACCCATCTAATTATAAGGAAGGTAATACCAGACATTGCTCCTTCAGTATATCTGTTTAATCCATGCATTATACTTCCTGTATAATTGGAAAGAAGATATAGTACAAGATATGGAATTGCTAATTTAACGTAAGTAGGAAAAATAAGAAGGACTAAAAATACTGGTGATATAATCAAAGGTGTTAAGATTACTGTACTTATGAATTTTTTATCTATTTCCTTTTTTGCATACATGTAACTGACTTCTCTAGTGATTAAATTACCGTTAAGTAACGCAAAGAATGATACTGAGATTACTTCTAATAGCTGGATAATTGCAACTTGCCCAAAGAATGTTGGATTAGTTATCTTAGCCGTAATGACAAAAAATACTAGAGCAACAATTATGTTAACTGTTGTGATGCTTAAGCTCTTCAATGCATTTACTATTGGATTCATTCATTTTCTATTATTTGTCAAGCAGTTTAAAAACTTTCTAGCAATGTTTATATTGTTAGGATTCTCGTTTCACCTCCTATGAGGTTTGGTAAAGATTTTACTGGCTGCGAGAAGAACTTTAGAGATTTATTGTGTGGTAATTAAGGACTTCATTACGAATTGCAATAATCTCATCTAGCTATACTACTTAAATACAAGAAGAGAGACTGTTGAAATGCAGTCATGAAAATTAGTATATAATACAAACTAAATTAAATTTTCTCTAATTTTACTAATATTTTCGACCCATACTTGATTAAAAGGAGTAACAACATTAGGAAAAATGCCTTACATTTCGTAACAACAAGCAAACTTAGGCTATAATCAACCATACTAACATCCGAGTAACAGCCTTAGTATCACGATTAAAACGAGCTAAACGACTCCTACGATTTTTCACACAAGACATTTACCAAGGTAAACACTCAGGTATTATGACAGAAAAACAAATAAACACTCAAGAAAAAAACTAACATAAGCCAAAATAACATGGGCTAAAAAACTCGTGTACAAGGCTGGCTCACGATCCCCTCGATAATCTAACAAATGGGAAAACCCCGTGTAGGAGAATATTACTTTTTTCGAGGGGCAAAAAGTAGTCATAATTATGAAAACAAGTAAAAAATAATCCAATATTCTTAGAAGTATTATGATAGAAAACCTAATATGAGAAAAAAAGTATAACACATGCAACAAATAAAATTGAAAACCTTTGATTAATGTTGGAGAATCAAAAATAGTAGTAACAAAAATAAAACTAGAACAACAAGAAGAACAATTAATAGAAAAAGAAAGCGAAACAAGAGAATTCAAATACGACAACGAAGGAATACAACAACTCACAAACTTCCTAGAAGACTACAACGAAGGAATAATGGAAGCAACCGGAATATACTTCTACCACCTATACGACACACTAACACAAAAAGGATACAAAATAGGAGTAATAAACCCACTACAATTAAGAGAAATACTCGGAAAAAAGACAGACAAACTAGACTCAAAAAGACTAGCACTAGCATACGCAATAGGAACAATAAAAACATCATACCAAAAGAAAACGAAAGAGAAATAAGAGAACTAGAAAGACACAGAAAACAACTAGAGGAGAGAATAACACAAATAAAAAACATGATAAGAAAAACACTACAAACAGCAGGATACAAAATAGAACCATTCAACAAAGAAGGAAGACAAATACTAGACAAACTAATAAAAGGACAACAACTAACCAATGAAGAGAAAGAGAAACTAAAGAACTTGTTAGGAAGAAAACTAAACAAAGGCGAAGTATTAATTTTGAAACAACTAGTAGAAGAGTTGAATATGGTTGAAGGACAAGTTAAGGAGACTGATGACACGATTGCTACCCTAATCCCCAAGGCTACTCTTGAAGAATTACTCAAAGTTCCAGGAGTAGGTTTTGTCACAGCTTCAGCTATTTTGGGAGAGACTGGTGATATTTCTCGATTCTCAAACTCTAAGGCTTTTTGCTCTTATGCTGGCCTTTCTCCAAGAACTTATATAAGATTTATTACTGAACACTAAGCAGAGTGGTGATTTCTTGAGTCACAATGGGTTGATTCCGGATAATAAGTATTTGAGACGTGCTTTCTTTCTCGCTGCGAGAGTTGCTGTTAGTGTTGACGATAAGTTTAATGAGTTTTATACTAGAATTAAAGAGTGGTAGTGGTAAGAAGGCTCTTGTTGCTGTTGCTAATAAGCTTGCTAAGGTTGTGTTTCACGTTTTACACGATGGTGTTTATGAGGGTAATTCTGAGAAGGTGATCAAGGTTAGAAAAGGGAGGGAGCCAAGCGTTGATGGTGATTCAACCTTGTCTTCAGCCTTAGACAAATTATGAAAAATAGCATGATTGTTAGAGGTGAAACATATGATGCATTATAAGAGTATTCTTACCATTCCTCTCCCTTCTTAACAACGTTGTTGCTCCATAAGAGTGACATCTAATCTCTCTATAAATCTGATTTTCAATATTATAATAATACTTCCATTTATACAGTTATTTACACTTATGATACAATACAATGAATGTGTAGATGGAAGTTAAGTTAAATTTATATGCTTAATCACTTTTAGGTACTTACATGGTTTTCATTAGTGTTATAATTACTGCTCATGATAGAAAAGATTATTTAATGCAAGCTGTAGATTCTGTCTTAAATCAGACTTTACCTAAGACTGAATATGAAGTTATTGTTGTGAAAAACTTTGATGAATATACAAAAGAACTTGAAAAGAAGGGAGTAAAAGTAATAGTTACTTCAGACAAGGAACTAGGAAAAAAGATAGTGATCGGAACTAAGGAAGCTAAAGGAGAAATAATCACTCTACTAGAGGATGATGATTTGTTTTTGCCAAAAAAGTTAGAGAAGGTAAAAAAGGCTTTTGAAAATAAAGACGTTATATTTCATTCTCATGGAATTCAAGTATTTAAATATAATAATATACCATCTGACATTAGAGAAAGTAAAGATGAAGAGATGATTATAGATGTAAAGAAAATTAATAGGACTGGATTAAAAAGATTACTATTAGATCATAACTATTCAATCTATTTTAATACTAGTAGAATGAGTATAAGGCGAGAAGTATTTAAGGAAAATGAAAAACTCATAGAAAAATTTACATTTGAACTTGATTTTCTATTATTTTATGTTAGTGCTCTATATGGTAAATTAATTGTATACGACCCGGAAATTCTCTCTCTATATAGAGTTCATAATAAAAGTACGAATGGGTTTAATGTTGAATTCAATGAATGGCTAAATAAGCAAGTTCTGATAAGGAAAACTCATATTGAAAAATTTCCTGTAATTAAGAATTTTATAGAAAAAAAAGTATGAAAGAGCCATACGTTAAAACTTTGTATGAATTTGTGAATTATTATTATAGCTTAGAAAAGATATCACTGAATATTTTTTTATCTGACGAAAAGGTTTATTTGTCAGATTTAATTAATGTAATGAAATTTAATCCTAATCCTAAGTTTATAGTAGCATTTTTAATTGATTTTTCTCCTAAGAAAGTTAAAAATGTTGTAATCAAAAAATTATATAGATCTTCTCTGGTATAAATCCTTATATTTCGTTATGAAAGTATAGGAAATTTTTGTAAATTAAAATGAACTATAGGAAAGAGAATGCGTTCTCATAGTACTATCATAAAACCATAAATTCTGGGATAAGATCTTTCATCTCATAATACCATATATTAGGAAATATTTTTTATATTAAGGCTTCTATTAATAGCCTGGCAGCTCTTAAATCTAACTAAAGGAATGGTTATAGAGACTTATTAAGATTAACTGGAATCAAGTTGTGTGTGTCCATAGTGTTGTCATGAAGGTATAAATTGTGGTACCAGCTCTCTCCCATAATACTAACACTAATGAGTACTTCATCATATCTAAGCTCCTATCAACAGCCTTGGTAGCCTCTTGAACCTTACTAGCCTATCACGTAAGGATGAGTGAATGGACTCATAAGGTTATTTTTGATGTTGGTTGTTTTAGGAACCATGCTACTATTTTGTTAATGTTATAGTATTTTGATACTCCACTGTAGGAGCATTGCATTATTATCATTAGTATTAGTGCTCTTATTATGACGTCGTCTAAGTCTTTGAGTATGGTTGTTAGTACGTAGTTTATTTTGACAAGATTTTTATGTTTTGTTGGTAATTAATTATAGGGAACTGGAAGATCTTCAGTTATATAGAGTTTCATGATATTGTGTTCTCTAAGTCTCCTTAAGTATTATGCCTGTTGTTTTTACTTTTAGCTAAATTCGATTAATTTCTAATATTTCTATAATATTTTGTATCCCTTTAATACAAGAGAAACTAATTTTTATTCAATTTTATGCAAGTGGGTCACTCTTCCGACTAACATACTTTATATGAGTTTGTTAATAGGAGCTAGCTATGATGAAACGTCACTTAGCAACGATGTGGTGACAGGATAGGCTTATTCTAGAATTTATATCTTCTCGATTATACTATTGATTCACCTAATGAAATTCTGATCTACGTTTTATTTAGACTCTTCTCGAACCATTTCCTAATAACAATTTCCTTTAAAATAGATGGTCCAAAATCTATTAGATAGAATAATACGAATATTAATTTTGGATATATTCTTAGCACATTAATAAGATCTATTAAAGATACCTTTTGATTTTTTTGAAAAAGTTTGATTCCTATTTTAGAAATACTAATTTCATATTTAACATAATTATGAATTAGTTTAACATGTTTCTCCCTTAAGTCAAAATTATCTTCTATAAATTGATTAATAATGTTGAATGTTATAACGTGATTATTTAAATAATCAAGTTGCTTCCTTTTCCATTCATCTATTTGATTTGCGAATACTCTACCTGTATTTTCGCCATGTACTCTAAAGTATGTGTAAATGTTAGGATCAATAATTATATATTTACCTAATAAGATTCCTATGTCAAAAAGAAAAATATCTACTCCATAGATAAGATTTTTTAAATATTCTTTATATTTTAAAATTTCATGCTTACGTATACTCATTCTGCTATTATTGAATGGGGCAGAGTATTTTACTATGATTTTCTTTAATTGTTCTTTTGTAATTTTATAGGTATCAATAATTATCTCTTTTTCTGTTATTTTTGGTATTTCTCTTGATATTTGATTATTTGAAAATTTTTTAAAATTATTGACATAAAATATTATATCATCGTTTTTTTTGGAATATTTTCTTAATTTTTTCTAATTTCTTTGGTAAGAATAAATCATCATCCTCTAATAATGATATAATATCACCTTTAGCTTCTTGTGCTCCTAATACTATCTTTTTTCCTAGTTCCTTGTCTGAAGTAACTATTACTTTTACTCCCTTCTTTTCAAGTTCTTTTGTATATTCATCAAAGTTTTTCACAACAATAACTTCATATTCAGTCTTAGGTAAAGTCTGATTTAAGACAGAATCTACAGCTTGCATTAAATAATCTTTTCTATCATGAGCAGTAATTATAACACTAATGAAAACCATGTAAGTACCTAAAAGTGATTAAGCATATAAATTTAACTTAACTTCCATCTACACATTCATTGTATTGTATCATAAGTGTAAATAACTGCGTTTTACTGTTTCATCATAAATGGCTTTAGCACATTTATTTTTAGCGTAATTATTCAACTCCTTATCTTCTTCCTTCTTAGTAACTATAATCTCATATTTATCCTTATCAAGATTTTGAGATATTACAGTATATAAAGCATATCTTAAAAATCCTCGTTTGCTATACTCAGTAATAATGGTGCGCCAATTCTTTCTGTGGGTATAAATGCTGAGCGATTGTCATATGTTCTAAGAAGATCCATTATAATATTTGACGTTACAAAGTTTTCACCTTCTACAGAATTAACAGGATATATTCCTACGTCAAAAGCTTTACTGGTGATTTCTAAGATTATTACTGCTTCCTTTATTCCGTTCTCTTCCCGGCATTCAAATTCTATTTTTAAATCTTTATCATATACTTCTATATCGTCTAAACCAAGCTTCATTTTATATCTTTCAGTTATGAGCTCTGAATTTTCTTGAATCCAAGAGCTATTGATAAGGCCATAAATATTTGATTTTATTTTGTTCATTATTATATCTTTATTTTCTTTAATTATCTTCATGAGTTTTTTTACATCAAATGGATCTTTTCCAAAGATCAACTCTCCTTTTAAAGGTGGATCGAATTCAAAGTGAAAGTTAAAAAAAGGGTCCGTAACAACGTAAAATAGTCTTGATAAAACTGTTTTTCCGGATGAATTTGGTCCTATTATAACTACTTTATCATCGAAATTAAGGTCTGCATGCTTTATAGGCCCTATGTTTTTTACTTCGAATTTCATATATTTTGCTTTGTTTTAGGAAGTAATAAAACCCTACTAACTTTTTGGTTTATTTCTAGTTAATGGTTGTCAGTTTGTATAATTAGGTTTTTATAAAATGACAGCCAATTTTAAAAACTGTAAAGAAACAGGTTGGATTTCTTACTGATTACTGGTACAAAATTTTTTATTATTCCTTTATTTTTTCATTCAATGTCTAAATGATTGACGAAATGAGATGTATTATTATGGAAATTTTTCAAGAAATTAGAGGACAGTAATCAAATATTATTGCATAGTAGTTAGGTTTTCATCTTTAGGAAGAGTGCTGAAGAGGGATAACTCGGAAAAGTTTTAGAGCTAATTTGAAGGGACTACTTCACCCTTACTGACGAAGTATCCCACCTCGCGATGATTTCCTGCTTTCTTAGGGAACTTACTAAACACCACCTCACCAAAGGTGACGTACAGCAGAGGTTTTCCCTCCACAGGCAGAAAGGCAGTCCCAACCCCATCCTTCAAAACATTCAAAGAAGCATTATAATCACGATCTATTACAAGACCACAATTAGGACAATGGAATACCCTATCAGATAAGCTCAACTTTATCTTATACCCACACCTAGAACACGTTTGCGACGTATACGCTGGATCTACCTCCACCACCTTCCTACCAGCTCTTACAGCCTTGTAGAAAAGTTGGTGGAGAAAAGACGAAAACTTAGAATAAAGAATGTGTTTTCTTAACCTACCAAAAGAATCTAACACCATCCTTTGCGTATTTAACTCCTCAACAACTATCACATCATAATTTCTCACTAACCACGTTGTTACCTTGTGAATATAATCCCTAAGAGTATTCTCAAGCCTTTCATAAGCCTTAGCAAGCTTCAGCCTAGCCTTTTCCGATTCCTTGAACCCTTCCTCCTTCTCGATAACCTCCTCTGCAACAATCTAATCCTTTCCTCCCTCTTATCTAACAGTTTAGAATTCTCAATCACAACACCATCACTCGTTGTAACAAATTTCTCTACGCCCAAATCAACACCCACAATTTTGCCAGTCTTCTCGATGGTTGTTTTTCTTGCTCAACTTGAAATATTGCATACCACTTATCTGTTTTGCTTCTCTTTATGATGACTCCTTTTATTTTTCCTTGTATTGGCCTATGCAAGAGTACTTTGATTTCTCCTATTTTTGACAGATGGAGTTTATCCCCTTGTAGTTTGAATCCTGATTGGTTGTACCAGATTATTTTGAATATTTTTTTGTGTCTTAGTTTTCCTACTTTCTTTCCATTTTTCTTCAATTTTGATAAAGAGTTGATGTTGTACCAGAGTATGTTGTTTATCATTTGTAAAGCTTTTGAGTATACTTCATGTTTTTCTTTCATGTTCTTGAGTAATTTTTGTGTGTCTAGTTGTGTTACTTTTATTCCTTGTTTTTTCTTTTCTGTTATGTAATCCAATAACGAGTTGTATACTTTTGCTTCTGTTTCCATTGTCTTGGCGAGTTTTTGTTCTACCTCTGGTGTTGGGTATATTCTATACTTATAAGATAAGGTTACTGTATTCTTATTCTTTTCCTTGGTTTTCAACATATTGTTTTAGCGCCTCTAGTGTTACTTGTCCAGCTAGGAAGTATGAGGGAGCCCATAAGTGTACTTTCCAGAGTTTTACTTCTGGGAAGTTTTTCTGTATTTCTCTTGATGTTATTGTTTTTATTGTGTTTATGTATCTTGGTATGTTTAGTGTTGGTTTTGCTTTGAATACCCTATGGAAGTGGTCTTTATCTACATCAATTTCAATAACATCGACCTCAAACGTTTCGCTAATTTCGTATGTTAGTTTCTTTGGGAAGTCTATTGTTTTATCGTTGTCAAATGTTTTTCCATGTTTTACTACTTATATTTATAGTAGAGTGAGTAGACTGAATGTGAATCTCCTAGAGTTTGTAACGCATAGTTCATAAAATTTTTAATAACTATAAATAAAAACTTTTTCTATAAGGGAGCTATCCATCCCAACTTCTGATGGGGACTTCCGCCCCCTTAACCCCCAGTAATGTTAAAAAATTCCCTAATGAAGTTTTTATCAAGGTATATGCTTGAAGGATCATTGGACATCAAAAATATGCTTAAATAAAACTTGATTTTCTCTTCGTCACAAAGGTTAAGATTTACTTTTCTATTTAGAAATAAATTAATTATATTATTAATTTCTATTTCAATTTTTTCTGGTTTCTGAATAAGTTAGTTTAGCATACTTTCTAAACATCTCTTATAGTTTTCATCTTTCTTACCTACTATTATTACAGTAATGGAATAATTCTGTTGTAAAAATTTAATAAACGGCGGACGTAATTCTGAATTAAGTTCTTTACATCTCCCTTTCAACTGATTATAAATCTGTTCATAACCTTCTTCATCCCCATCAATCATAAAACATAAATTAATATTTTCGTTTGGTGGTTTCTCTTCACCACAAATATATTTTTCTATACGGGAAAGCGCGTTTCTTTTACCTCCTAATACTCAATCTTTTCTCTTAATTCTTCTTTTGGTTTTTTGTCATATAAGTTAACTATAAATTCTTTATCAGTATTTCCCTCTACAGAAAGTCTTTGACCCACTCCACGCCCTAAAGGCGAGGATTCCGCTAGGGTCTAAAGCGTTACTCCCCTTTATAGGAGCTACTCCATTATGGAATACGTAAAACGAAAGCGGTCTCTTAATCTTTACTGGAATCCCTTTCACCACCCTCTTCATAATATTTAAAGCTCCATTTAGATCAGAATGAAGCTTATGACCTAAACTACACGTTATTGTACCTCTCGGCTTCCTCACAACCTCTACACCATGATAAGCACAGTAACGCGAAGTATTATACTCAATCACTTTATACACTCTCATACCATACTCAATAAGCTTTTGAGAAAGAATATCTATTAGTTTACCATAACTCCACATGTTTACCGTAAACTTATTCCCCTTATCTTGAGCAATATCGTAAGGATAGCCAACATACACTTCTGAAACACCGAGTTCGTATAATGTCCTAGCTAAATGAGATGCTAATGTTCTGTATAAGTGTAATAAACGAGAGTAAAGTTTCTTAAATAACCTTCTCTTTTCTCTTGTCAATTCTTCATAAGCTTCAGCCTCACCAATATTCTTAGTTTTATCTGCCAGTGATTGCACTTCAGCAATCTTCTTTTGAAAATAGAAGTAATCCTCTTTTGCTCTAGTACCGCGATACAATAACCAAGTACCATCATCAACTACAACACTAGCTAACATGTTAATTCCGAGGTCAATTGATGCCTTCTTGTTACTTTTAGGCGTTGCTATGATTATTTTATCTCTCTTTCCTTTTACAATGTACTTTGATGGTTTGCCAGTTCTTGCTAAATAAACGCCAACTTCTACTGGTATATTTGCGTACCACGTGTTTTTCAGTTCGTCGTAAATTATCTCTAATCTTCCTTGTTTGCCACTCCATCTTAGCTTTCCAGCGAATTCAATTTCTAAGCCAAAATCTTTCAAAATAATGTTGTTGTCCTTCACTTCGTATCTGTCTTGTCTAATTATTAGTATCTCTTTTCTTTTTCCGTTCTTCTTCCAATAGCCTGGTGGTGTTGCTTTTTCACCTTGTTTTAACAACGAAAAGAAGGATGACCATGCTTCATTGTTTTTCTGAATGATTGCTTGTGAATTGACTTTCAGAATGATCTTGTATTTTTCGTAGTATTTCTTGTATGTTTCTTTGAAGTTTACTTTCTTTTCTTTGAAGTATTGTTGTCTTCTTTCGTAAGTTAGTTCGTTCCATAGTTTTGCTGAAGTGTTAGCTAGTTTGTGTAGTTTTCTGTTTTGAAAACCGTTTACTAAAAGCCTGATAACGTTTGTTTTTATGTTGGGTACTTCTACTGGTATTGCAGGAGTGAGTGTCGGCTCCTGCCCCTCATCCGTCCTAAGTTGACCAGTAGAGTTACCCATTAAGAAAAGAGGGGATTTTTTTGGTTTAAAAACCTTTTTTACCCCGCCTTAAAAAGGCGAGGTTTGTCTTCTTGTTTATCAAAGTATGTTGACAGATAAACTGAATTACCAATCTTTTTTACTGAATTGGAAGTAGTTTTCTCTACTTGAATAACTGGTACAGAAGATTGAAGTGATGGTAAAAATGTAAGATTTATTTTAGCTACTTCATTTTCATTAACCTTTACAGAAATAGTATATTCACTTTCTTTATAAAAATAGACTTTTTGATCATCAATATCGACTTCAGAAGAAGTTAAACGAGAATAGGACGGTAATATACTACCTCTACTGCCCAAAGAATAATTAACTAACGAAGATAGATCAACAGGACTAACGTCAGAAAGGAAGAGTGTTGATAAGAAAATTGATTCCAGGAAACTTGTCTTACCTGATCCGTTCTTCCCAATTATGAAGTTAAACTTTTTCAATTCGCCTTCAAATTCCAAACCTCTGAACTTCTTAATTGCTATATTCTTTATCATGATAGTATTTTAGAAAAAGTAGTTAAAAACTTTAAGGTAAACTAATTATCTCATCCTGAATTTATGTTATCTGAAGCATTATTTTTGAAGTACTTTTTATGTTATATACTTATTCAACATATTTTACCTTATCTTTTATGCTAAAAAGTTCAAAATAATGAAGTCATTTTTATATGCTAAAATCACCGAATTTTTTCATGATTTCTGGTTTTCTTGTTTTCAATATATAATATCCTACTGCATGTAATCCTAACACTCCCCAGGCTAAAAATACTGCAATATTTAAGGGAAATGCAGGAGCTGGGTAAGTTCCAAAATAAATAACCATAATATAAGCGATTGCGGATATTACGGGAATTATAATATGTTTAACTAGGTTAGCCATTTTTATTTTCACTTTATATCTTACTAAGCCTATTGCTGCAAATAAATGTCCAAAGGCTACGTAGAATGAACCAAATGTTATTAAGAATATGCTTGCTTCTAATGGTCCAAGTATGTATCCACTTATTAGGCTTAATGCTCCGATTATTGCCCCAGTTAATATTATTGCATTTCCTGGGACTCCGTGCTTATTTACTTTGGAGAATATGCTGGGATATAATACATTGTCTCTGGCCATTCCGTATACCATTCTGCTTCCGCTGGTTGCAAATGCTAATGTTGAGGAATTGAACATAAATGCTACTAATATTATAAGGAGTATTACTATGACAGGATTGAAGTATTTGCTATAGATTATTATCATTGGATCTGAAAGTGTAGCGTAATTGAACATGTTTGATGGTCCGTATATTACCGTTTGAGCATAAGCGTTTAATAATAATCCTATCCCTAATACTGCAAATCCTAAAAGTAATGCTTTAGGTAATGTTTTCTTAGGTATTTTAGCTTCTTCTGCTACGCCTATTGGCGTTGTTGCTCCTCCAAATGTGGTTATTCCAAATATCATCGCAGTTAATACTAAAATCCAGTTATTGCCTATCGGTTGAGGTGTAAATACTGATAATGTATTGTTACTTCCTGCTAATCCTATTAGTATTAATGAAGTTATGATAAGGAATCCTATGGATACTAATCCTACTATTAAATTGAGCATTCCTCCAGGTTTTACTCCAAACCACATAAGCAAGGTTACTTCTATAGTGATAATTGTTACTATTACTGCCCAAAGCCAAGGCATCGTAGATTGAATTGAAGGATTAATTAAGTATAAGAACGAAGCAATTCCTAATATACCGAATCCAGCTGCACCTGAGACTAAATATTGATAGAGGTAACCGTATCCTACGGTAAATGAAGCTAAACTGCTTCCTAATCCTTTTTTCACAATTGCTACAAAACTATAAGCTGAAGCAATGTCTTTGCTCCATTCATAAATTATTACTAAAGTTGTTGCATAAATTATATATGACAAGAGTGTAATGAGTGGTAACGCTCCACCTGCTAGGCCTGCTATTCCAACAAAATATAATGTAGCTACTGCTATTGGCGCGTTGGCTGCTATTCCATAGCTCGCAACTAACCATGTTCCTAAAACCCCTCTTCTTATTTCGTTTCTTTTTTCATCCATAGATTATTCTAATAATAATAGTAACTAATATGTTTATACAAGGTTAGATTATTGGAAAATTTATCAATAAATCGTGTAACTTTGTTAAAGAAAAAGCTTATAAAGTACAAAACGAAGACTTAATTTCCTCTTACTTCCTTATTTTCAGTCTTATGCTTCTTTTCTTATTTCATCATTTTTCATGATGTTATATAGACATAATGTTTTAGAAGCTATTAAGGTTTTTATAAACTTAAATCTATGTTAATCTTAGCTTAGAGAATTGACATATGTAAAATTTATATAATTGGTGATATTATGCATTTTTCTGTCAATATTTATATAAAAGAATTTGCAATAAATTATTAATTTTAGGATTCTTTAATAAAATTTCGATTTATATATAAGAGAAATGTAAGACTGAACAATGTTTTTTGATTTTTAGTCCTTAATGATGCGCTTAAAATATTTAACTTAGTTAAAGGGTATCCTTTTTATGTTTTATTTTTAACATTTTTATATGGAAGAAGTTTTATTGAAAAAGCTTGAGAGGGAATTTGGAACTGCTTTTACAACTGATGATAAAATTGTAACAGAATATTCAAAATCTCCTTATTTAGTTTCTCCTATTCTTTCAAAGATGGGTAAAAGAGCTCTAGGAGTACTTTACTTAGAGGACGAAGAGGAAATTAAAAATGCACTGAATATTTGCGATTACTATAGAATTCCAGTAGTAGCTAGGGGAGCAGGAACTTCGACTATTGGTCAAGTTTTGCCTATAAAGGAATCAATAATTTTTGATATTAAAATGAAGGAAAAAATGGAATTTGAAGATAATTGGATTAAACTTTCTTCTAGTGTAAGAGTTAAGAATGCTTTAGAGTACTTACGTAAAAGAGGAAAGGAGCTTAGAGTTTATCCTAGTAGTTTTTATATTTCTATAATGGGGGGATATATAGCTGGAGGAGACGTAGGAATTGGGTCTTTTCAATACGGTTATCATTTTGATGGAAATGGGATTAAAAGTATAAAAATAGTAGGACCTTTCCAAGAATATACATTAGAAGGAAAGGATACGTTAGCTGTTGCGCAAGCTGCCGGGACTACTGGAATTATAACTGAGGCTGAGGTTGCAACGATAGATTACGAAGATTGGAAGGATCAGTTAATTGCAGTTAACGAATTGGATGAAGTTGTAAAAATATTAAAGAATCTTAGTCAAATTAGAGATAAAGTTAGGAGGATTACTATAGAAGATTCAAATGCTTTTTCTTTAGTAGGTAAAAATAGAGTTGATAAGATTGGAAGGTGGAATGTAATGGTTGCTAGTACTTTAAGCTTAGGAGAGGAAGTTAACTTAAAGTTCCTTGACGAATTGGCTTTTGCAGCAATTTACGTAACAATGAGTAAGTTAACTAATTTTAAGGAATATTTTTACGAGGTAAGGCTTTTGCCATTATCTAGTTTTTCTAAGGTTGTAAGTGAGGTTAAAAATGCCTTAAAGGATAAAGTTCTAATTCACGGGGATGTGATGACTTTGAGAGGGGAAACTGTTATCTACACTGTATTTATGTCTGAAAAGCAGAATTTTGATTTAATAGATTCTATCATGGTAAAGGAAGGTATACCTTTTGAGATTCATTCAATAGAAGTAAATGACAGAGTAGATGAAGAATTTAGATTAGAATTAATGAAAAAATACAAAAATATTGTTGATCCTCATAATATATTAAATCCTGGGAAGTTAAGATGTTAAAGTCTTTACTTGAAGCTATAGATATTCTGGAATCTAAGGATCCTTTATCCAAGATCAGAGAAAAAGTCAAAGGGATTAAATATGAGGAGAAGAATTTTGGTGAAGTAACGTATTTGAAGGCTTATTATGGCAATGGAGGGAAGAAGAGAGTTGAAATCTTAGGAAGATTAGGGGCTATTCAAATGAAGGATAGTAAGGGTTTGGTGTCAGATGCTGATGGAGCAATAGTTTCTTTAGCTTTAATTTTAGAGTTAATTAACTTGAAGGATAAGGGAATAACTTTTGATGTTGATGTTTCTGTAGTCACTAATATTTCCCTTAATGCTAAGCTTATACCTCATAAACCTTTCAATTTTATGATTCCGTTAATTGATTTTAATGATGCGTTAAAAGAAGAGGTTGATCCTAATGCAGATTTAATTCTCTCTATTGATTCGACTAAAGGGAATAGATTAGCTAAATATGATGATTTTGCTATTACTCATGTAATAAAAGATGGTTATATATTGAAGTTAGAAGATGAGGTTATAGATATTTATAATAGAGTTACTGGTCACGAGGTTTACATGGTGCCTTTAACTACTGGAGATTTGTTACCTTTAGATTTTAACGTATATCATATAAGTACTTTGATTTCACCTTGGCTATATACTGATTCTCCAGTTATTGGTTTGGCTACTGTATCGAAGCAAGTTGTTCCAGGTTATGTTACTGGCGTTCTTAATATGGAAATGTTAGAACATACTTCAAGATTTTGTTTAGAAATATTAAAATATGTTGAAAAGGAAGGAAAAATATATAATGAAGAGGAATTAAAAGAGATCGAAGAAAAATTAGGAAAATCTAATTTAATTAGAGTAAAGCGTGGTTCAACTTGATAAAGATTCTTTCAGATTTGGTTTCGTTTGAAACTGTTAATCCTCCTGGTAAAAATTACTTGGAGATTTCTAAATATCTTAAGGATTTATTTTCTGAAATTGGATTTAGCGTAGAAATAATAGAAATTGATGATGAATACGTTCGTAAGAATTATATTTATGATGTGAATGAAAGATATAAAAGAAGTATAGTTTTAGCTAAAAATGATAAAGAAGCGAGCATTCACTTTAACGGCCATTACGATGTAGTTCCGCCTGGTGAAGGGTGGATTACTGATCCTTATAAACTGAAAATTATTGATGGTTTTGCTTATGGGAGAGGCGTTTCTGACATGAAGGGTGGAATAGTTAGCATGTATTTGGCTCTCAAAGATGTTAAGGTCCCAGTGGAGATTTCTCTAGTTCCGGATGAGGAGAGTGGCGGAATAGGAACTAAGTATTTAGTGGATACTCATAAAGTTTCGCCTAAATACGTAATTATAGGTGAACCTAGTTTTCCTAATATATTCATAGGGCATTATGGAATAATAAGGGGGTTAATCAAGGTTCACGGTAAGCAAGGGCATGCGAGTATTGGTGGAGAAAATGCTTTTATAAATGCTTCTAAATTAGCGTTAGAAATAGATAGGACTTATGGAGAAAAGGTTAGAAGGAAGGGTAATCCTCCTTTGTCTTTGAATCTTGGTGGATATGTTGTCTCTAGTAGTAATAATGATGGAATTATACCTGGAGAGTTTGGATTTAGTTTTTATAGAAGTATTTTGCCTGGCGAAGAAGTAAGAGAAGAATTAGAAGATAATGTGAAAGAAATAGCTTCTAGATTGAACGTCAGATATACTATGGAGATTAAGTCTTTGGTTCCTGGTTTTTATCAAGATTCTACATTGGCTAAAATTGGAGAAGAGTGTGCAATTAAGATTTTGAATAAAACTGAAAAAATTATTTCACAACTCAGATTTGATGGTGTGTTTTTCAATAAATATTGCAATTCTGAAGTAATAAACATAGGTCCAGGAGAGGAAGCTCACGTTCCTAATGAGAAAATCAATATTAAAAACATACAGAAGGTAGCTGAAGTGTATAAGTGTATAATTAACTCAATGAAAATGTCATAAATTATTTATCCTTATTTTAAACATTTATTAAAAAATTTGCTTCAATTTCCCTATTACTTTAAAAACTTTAAATTTTTTTAGGTAAAAATCTTATTAAATGATGAGTTAAGTTGATATTGGAATGAATGGTATATATAACGTCAAATTAACCATCTCTCACAAGGGGTGTTGGACGGAGCATGTAAAATATAAGGTCAAGACTATAAAAATTTCTAACTATAATAATAAGAAGGTTAAAGTAATAGTTATTAGTCCATTTAATATTACAAAAGAGCTTAAGAACGCAGATAATGTTGAAGAAATTGTAAAATATAATAAATTAAATGAAGGTTATATTATTCAGTTTTTGGAAGATAAAGATAGTACAATTTCTGGAACTTTAATTGAATTTGAAGATGATATTTTGGATTATTCTAACGTCGTAAATAGAGGTATAGAAATTTGGAATATAACAACTACAAACAAGAGACTTACTAAAATTTTTATTGACAAATTTGGTGCTGAAAACGTAAATATAGAAAAATTGAAATTAAACAATTTATTACGTGGAACTAATCTGACTGAAAAGGAATTACTATCGCTCAAAACTGCTGTGATGATGGGATATTTCAACTATCCGAGGAATGTGAAAGCTAAAGACATAGCTACTGTACTAGGAATTTCAAAACAAGCATTTCTCTATAATTTAAGGAACTGCATCAATAAAATTATAATGTCTGTAGATTTAGATAATATGGATTAGAAAACTTATTAGTTGAATAAAATTCTAATTAATGTAAAATGTATTTTTAGTTGAGTGTGTGTTACTGTCATTTAATAGTTTTTACTTCTATTCCTTTTTTGTCAAGAATTATGTAACCTCTATCGTTATACAAATTATTAACTAAGGATAATGTACCTGCGTTAGCACAGCGTATGCTTTTAAAATATTTTAGAGCATGTGAATGTCCTAAAATTAAAAAATTATCAAGGTTTTTGAGAGCTAATCTAAAGAATAAGCAGAATAAGAAGGGAGGTATATTTTTATTAATTTTCATTAAAAATTTAGCTAATTGATATTCATTTCTCTCGTTAAAATATTGATGACCGTGTAGAAGAAGATAATTTTTATTGTAATTTTTTAGTTTAAGAATGTCTGTGTCTCCATCGCATTTATCTTCGTCTCCTTTGACGTAAACTATTTGAGTTTTTGCTTGTAATTTATCTAAAAATGTTTTGTAATCTTGAGAAACTATAATATCTCCTAATAATATGATTAGAGAAGGGTTTTCTCTCCTTGTAATTTCTCTAATTTCGTCAATATTGCAATGAGGATAATGAATATCTGACAATACTAGGACTTTGTCATTTATTTCTAGTTCAAGTTCTCTAAATTTCATACATTAATATATGTCAGTAATTAAATAAGACTAATTCGGTTTATTAATTGTTACTTATATTTCTTTATTTAGAGATTACTATTTAAGAATATTCTTTTGTAGTGTTTTTACATTTACCTATTCTTTCAATTTTGGATCTTCTTTATTTGAAAAACATAGCTTCAACATTATAGCAGAACAAATCTTATGAAGGATTTCTCTCAATTCTAAATTATTAACTTTTTATTAAGAAAAAAAGAAGAAGTTTTATTATTAATGTCTCATTTTTCTTTTTTCATTATGAAAATAACTACTACTGCTACTACTATAATGACTATGATTATAATTCCCGCAATGAGCCCAATAACCAGAAAGTTAGGCGATTCTACTAAAGTCTCATTAACGTAACCATTAACAGTTATAACAGAGCCAACGGGTACATTGTATGTTCCTTTAAATTCTCCCACTTCGTAGAATGGTACGCTAGCATTTAAACGAATAGCAGTTCCAGGCTTATTCCAGCTAGAAACTCCGTTTATTACGGTTAAATATTGCTTTTCAGTACCTATCTTAATTACTGTAGCATTATTTAATGAAAAGTGTAATGGGACTGAAGTATTAGTAATGACGCATCTCTCATAAGAATTTATTTGATAAGTATAATTAATTATTTCAATTTTTGTACTCACATTTAACCACGAAGAGTTTAAATAAGTTAATTTACTATTTACTGATGCTTTAACAGGAATAGGAGAGGAAACAGCAACATAATACTGCGTTATAGTCTTAATTTCCACATCTTTTGGTGAATTTACGGTAAATGATTGAGTAGATATGGACGTAATCACTTCTCTTTCTGTAGAAGATGGATAATAAGTTATATTTTCAACACTTATAGAAGTTCCTCCATTATACCAATTAGACACAAGCGTCTGATTGGCACCATTAACTAAAGCATAAACAGGAATAGGAGAGGAAATATTAACGTAGTATTGAGTTATAGTAGAAACCTTGACACTTAATGCAGAATTTACGGTAAATAATTGAGGAGATATCAACGTAATCACTTCTCTTTCTGTAGAAGATGGATAATAAGTTATATTTTCAACCGATATTTTTACACCTTTATTATACCAGTTTGAAGTAAATGTCTCATTGGCACCATTGACTAAAGCATAAACAGGAATAGGAGAGGAAACAGCAACATAATACTGCGTTATAGTACCAATATTTACGGTTAAAGATGAGCTAACAGTAAACGAGCTAGTTGGTGTTATACTACTTATTACTTCTCTTTCTGTAGAAGATGGATAATAAGTTATATTTTCAACACTTATAGAAGTTCCTCCATTATACCAATTAGATATGAAAGTAGTATTATCACCATTGACTAAAGCATAAACAGGAATAGAAGAAGAGACAGTAACATAATATTGAATATAGTAGTTAACTGTTATTGATCCTGGAGATGTTACACTGCCTAAAGGATTTGGAGCATAAGCTCTTTCCTCAGAATTTGAATTAGGCAGTATTTGCGAGTAATAATATGGTGAATTATAATCTACCCATACTGTTGCTGGTGGGGTAGTGACTACTTTAGAACCGAAAGAATAATAGGTAACCGTAGGAGAACTACTCCACTGGCCATTTTCTACTGTGAAATCAAATGTGACAAGATACTGCTCATAATAAGTAGTATAAACTGTAGTTGATTCTGTAACAGTACCTGAAATTGAGTTAGGCATAGCCCATCTTATACCATTTGACAATGAAATTGAAGATTGTATTGAATATGTAGTTCCATAAGGCACATAAAGTATAGTATTATTAGAATATGGTATAGTTATGGTGCTTCCATTTGGAAAATCAAATGTAACGTTAGGTGATTGAGGTAAAGAAGAACCATTAACGTAGTAAGTGAATTCAAATGGAATATATGAAATATTTGATGTACTAACTGTTATTGTTACTGTTTTCGTAATGTAAAAACCAGGTAATAAAGATGCATTGATAATCATAGTATAAACTCCTCGAGTTAATCCTGTAACAGTTATTGTATCAGAATCTTGACCATTAACGTAAATTGGATTTTCTGAAATTGAATATGTTATACCGGAAGGTGATATTACGTTAATATGAACGTAACCGTAAGCGTTTAGGTTAACATTTATAGAGGATGATTCTCCCTGAGCAAGGCTTAATGATGATGGGTTAACTGTTACTTGAAATTGAGTAGTGTTAGTTGAAATAGTTTCTCCTTCCTGAGTATTAACGTTTGCTTCTCCAACTAGTTCACCTTGTAAATTATATACTAGAATGGAGTAATTCATAGGGATTAATGTTAATTCTGCTTCTCCATTATAGAATGGAAATTCAAAATAATCTTTGTTTTGTGAGACATATGGATAAGAATAGGAGGAATTGTATACTATCATATATCCATTTTGAACATTAGCATTAATTTTTAGGGTAGATACTGAATTTTGATTCCACAATTCACCTAACCTACCAGATCCAGCTGTTAATCCAGATAACAATGTCCCACGTAAAACATTATAGTATGGACTTGGAATTACGTTATTTGAAGTTTCTCCAGTGTCTGAACCAAAATCGTAAGCGTTTCTAATTCCTTGAAAATTATGGCCATTAAAGTACTCTAACTGTAGATAAACTGAAGATTGATAGATGTAAGCGCAAGATCCATCTCCAGGACCAACCATATCCAATTCTGCATCATAATAGAGTCCGTTTCCAGTATATTGGTA
This sequence comes from Acidianus manzaensis, assembly GCF_002116695.1. Classification (NCBI taxonomy): domain Archaea; kingdom Thermoproteati; phylum Thermoproteota; class Thermoprotei; order Sulfolobales; family Sulfolobaceae; genus Acidianus; species Acidianus manzaensis. The sequence continues at coordinate 2,597,314 of NZ_CP020477.1, read as the reverse complement.
GCCATCAATTAAGAAGTAAACATTACTGGCGTATTTTACATTATCTACAGTGACTTTATCATAGTTAACCCAACCATGACCATCATCGTACCAGAAGCAAATTACTGGTTGGCCAATAGAATTAGTTGTAACGTTAATTAAAAGGTAAAATGTAGTAGGAAGTGATAAACTTACATCATTACCGGGATAACCGGTAGCACAATCGTAGTAAAAATCTATCCCATCACAACTTGCTATATGACCGTTTCCACTTACTCCATTAACATTAGCATTTACAGCAGAGAAATTCCATATATTATCTATAAAACAAATATTATTATTGACAGTATTATAATCAGCTACATCTTGCGTCCAGAGCGCATAAGTATTTCCATCATACTGATAATTCAAAACAACATTAAGCTGAAAGCTTACGTTATTACTATCAAGCTTTGCAGCGTATGCGTCTAGACTATTTATGTTTATTACGCCTAAAAATTGTGTTGTTTCTCTAATGAATGGACCATTAGGGCTTAAACCGTAATCAGCAATTCCCATAGGTGCTGGCTCAAAACGATAACTCAAATATGGATTGACTCCTTGTTCAGAGTATTTTCCTGCTAATGAAGAATTGCCAAGACTTGGAGGCAACGCACGCATATTTGTTGCTACCAAATGTTTAGTAGGATGCTCTATTGAAGAGCTAGATGTTACTGACGTTAGTGTTAAAATTAATGAAAATATACTAATTATTATTAATATAGAAATTAACAAAGTAAAAAACCTTAACATTGTAAACTAATTCAATTAAATCTTATATAAAACTTTTCCATATATTATTATTTAAAGATATTTATTCATCATATAAAGATTGTACAGAATCTTATATTGTTTTCTTATTACTAGAAAATATACATCTTATTGACATTTGAAGCGTAGGTACATCAAATTCATACGAATTCTGACAAAGGTGAACTATACTAATAACAGCTATTCCCAATATCATCAGTAAAAGTTTAATGACTATTCAAGTTTTTCAGTGAACTGCTTCGCTATTACGACGGAGCACCTAGCGATGAGGATTTCTGCTTCTCCTGGGAAACATACTATACGTAAGCGTATAGTAGAGGTCTCCCTCCACAGGCAGTCCATCATCAGCCAGCTCTCTCAGCCCAGTAGAACCTGAATATTCGTTTTGTTGGTATAAGACTTTTTATAAGGAGCTATCATCCCCAACGTCTAATGGGACTTCAGTCCCCTTAATTCCCACCAATGTTAAAAATAGTTGTGGAGCATCTAAAAATTGAGGTTTTTCTCCCAATCAGAACCATTCGTAGAACTAATATAAAGTATTCAAATTATGCACGCAATACATTAAAAATGAAAGATCTCATTTAAATAATTAAAATAATATTTATAAGGTACTTGGATATAAATGATTACTCATTATATTCTGTAAGAAATATTAATATCTAATCCTATTAAATAGATCATAATTTCAATATATCTCTAAAATAATAGAGAAAAGCATTTATTCTAAATATAAATTAGAATAAGCCTATAAAAATTCAAATCTATGAGTTTATTTGTTATAATGATTATATGGAAAAAGAAAATACTATATTTACAATGTGTTTGTGCCATTAATATAAATATCTATATTTCCAGTATATGAACTCATAGGAGCTTTTATTACTACGTCTAATACAACTGATTGACCGTGACCTAAAGTGTAAGGTATAGGCGTTGCTGAAACTAAAGTAAATGGCGAAGAAACGCTAACTGACGATATTTCTATTGAAAACAAACCATTATTAGTTAAATTTATAGGTATAGTATACTCTTGACCACCATGTATGCTTATACTAGAATTGTAATAACTGACTGATATATGAGAAAATATTGTTTTATTATCGAATGTAATGTAAACTCCTGTAATATTCACAGAATAAAAATAACCATTAGTATATACATAATATAGAGCTCCCAAAATAATTAATACGACAATTATTCCAATTATTGCTCCTTTAGCCATTATTTATCTTATATACATTCCTTGATTGCTATTAAAAATTAATGTTAATTATCTACGAGCATTTTATGAAATAAAATAGTTTTATAGGATTCGTAAGCTATTTACCTACATTCTGCTTATTATAATGGAATATTACTTTATATAAAGATTAAAAGTGTTTTTAGTACTTTGATAAAAATTCATTCTAAGATAAAGTTATTCTACACATAAAGTTTTTTAGGATATAATTAATGTATTAACCATGGTAAAATTAGTCTGCACTTTAGGGACTAGCCCAGGAGGAATTTTTGAAACGTTAGGAAATTTAAGGAAAGGCAATTATGAGGCAGAAAATCCGATTCCAGTTAACATAAAAGAAGTTTATGTTATAAGGACTTCTGATAAAGCTGTAGATATTGCCTGGAAATTAGTTAAGGCGATATTTGCTTGCTGTGGAGAAAAAGATGTTACTATTTCTGATATTTCTCTCCAAATAACCGACATTACTAGCAATTCGGATTATGAGTTATTTATGAAAGAAGTATCATCAAGAATATCTAAGGGAGATTACGTAGACTTTACCGGAGGAAGAAAAGCAATGAGTGTCGCAGCAGCTATAGCTGCAAAAGAATTGAATGCTCATATTGTCACTACTATTATACCACAAAATGAGTATAATGAAATAGCACAGAGAGCTAAAGGATTAAAAGAAGAGGACATAATTGCAGGAGGAAATAGAGATTGCAGAGTAGATTTCTGTAGTTTGACATCTAAAAACGCTAGAACTATACTTTTACAATAATTCCAAAAAATCTAATATAAAAATGCTAGTCTTTTCATTTTTACGTGTATTGGTTGATTGATTAGTACACTGAATTTGTACGATAATATTGAACTTTAATTTTTGGTCTATATTCTTTACTTCAAGTTTACATAGAAAACCTTAGGAGAGTAATATTAGTTTTTTGCTAGGAAAAACAGTATATATCAAGAAAAGAAAAAAGAGAGAATTATCAATTTATAATTGTGAAGAAAAAATATATGTATTTATTGTTTAATAAGCAATGGTATTTCGATTTCTTCTTTATTCATTCCACCATGGGATCCTAAATGTTTTGCTTCTTCTTCATCGTCCCAATACATGTATAGTCTGTTGTCAGTTGGAACTACTGCGTAATCTGGTACGTTTTCTCCTCCGGTTATTTTAGCTAGTTTTTCCTTTTTAAGGACTAGAACTGGATAGTTTTCAAAGATTTTTGATGGATTTTCTCTAGTTATTAGCATTAAATTCCTGTAGTCTCCAAAAGGTGGTACGTCTAACCTTTTAATTATTTCTTTTTTATCTAGTTTAACTACTCCTTCAACTGGTATGTGACCGTGATCTGCTGTAATAATAACTGAATAGTCTTTCTTCAAATCGTTAGCTAGGGTTTCTGCTAAGTTTGTTATTTCTTTTGCTGTTCTTAGCGTGTGTTCTGAATATGGTCCAAAATGGTGGCTTACTGCATCTACGAATGGTAAGTATAAGAACATAAATCTGGGATTTTTCTTTTTAGCTATTTCGTATGTTTGACTTATTGCATCCCAAGGAGAGAAATAAGGTACTACATTTTTTGTTATTTTGCTAAATATTCTGATCATCGGTCTTAGGGCCGGTGCTAAAATTACGTCTTCTTCTGATAAATAAGGATTTATTGAAGAAGATTGGTTATAATACTCATCTATTAAGTTTATTATTTTTCCATTTTCTTTGTCGAAAATTCTCCATCCCATTATTCCATGTTTGCCTGGAGGTTGAGCTGTGAGTAAGGTAGTAAGTACTGTTATAGTTATTGTTGGAAATACTGAGTGTATTTTTTCTGCTTTAAAATTTATTCTTTCTGCTAAAGAATATCCTAAACCGTCAATAAGGATTAAAAGGACTTTATCTTTCTGTATTCTTTCAGTCTCTTTCTTATTTAAAGCATTAGATATGTCTTTAGATAAAGAATACAAACTGTTATCTAAATATGGTTCTACGATCATAGTAGAAAGTTACTTAGTGCATATTTAAGGATTCTCTACTATTAACTATGTTGAAGTATATATTTTACTTGATTTTAGAAAACTATAATCTAATATATAATCTAAATTGAATATATTTATATAATCACCTTTTTTATTTCTTATATGCATAATCCTTTAGGTGAATTTGAAAATAGAAGACTGAATTTATTTCATATAAAAACTACTTTAATCGCTGGAGCAGGACAAGTGGTTGATGGTTATGATCTTACTGCTGCTTCTTTAGTGTTAGCTTCAATGGAAGTTTATTTTGGAAATTCTTTGCTTCAACTTTCTACAGTGCTTTTTGCATCTATAATATTAGGAAATATATTGGGAGCTATTATTTTTGGATATTTAGCTAAGCATGGTAGGAAAAAGTTCTATGGAATTGATGCTATGTTGATGATTTTTGGAGCTCTATTTCAAGCTTTTGCTACTTCCGCGTACGAAATAGCAATACTTAGATTCCTTTTAGGATTAGGAATTGGGGCTGATTATGTTTTGTCTCCTTTAATAAATGCTGAATATGCTAATATTAAGGATAGAGGAAAATTAATGGCTATTTCAGGCGGTTTTATGTGGAATTTTGGAGCTCTATTGTCTGCTATAGTTACCTTATATTTAGCTCAAATATTTCCTCAATCGACGTTATGGAGGGTCGTATTAGCTTTAGGTAGTGTTCCAGCTATAGCGGTAGTAGTGTTTAGGAGAAAATTTCCTGAGACTCCTCATTATTTGCTTTATGTTAAGAAAGATTTAAATGAATTAAAGGAAAAATATGGCTTAACTGTTGATAATATTAATATTTCTAAAATAGTGTTAAAAGCAGTTTTACCAGTGCTTTTTATTGCTTCTTTAACATGGTATTTATACGATATTTCTGCTTATTCTAGTGTTTTCTTTGGTCCTAATGTGATAGCTGAAAGGATAGGAGTTAATGGAGTTCTATTTGAATTGATAATATTAGCTATATTTTCAGTGCCTTGGAATTTTACTAGTTCTCTCTTGGCTGATAGGTTAGGTAGGAAAAAATTGCAGGCTATAGGTTTTATAGGTATGGGAGTTTTTACTTTACTTTTTGCGTTTTTAATTGGAAAAGTCGACATACTTACGACTTTAATAATATATGGCATGAGTAGTATTTTTAATTCATTGGGTCCAGGTACGATAGTAGGTTTCTGGGGAGTTGAATTATTTCCTGCAGAAATTAGAGGAATAACTCAAGGAATAACTGTGGTTAGTGGGAGAATGGGAGTTTTAACTACTACCTTCTTATTTCCAATAATATTGCAAAATTATGGAATTGTAACTACAATGATTCTCTTAGGAATATTAGGAATTGTAGCGAGTATTATTACGTTAAGACTTCCAGAACCAAAAGGAAAAAGTCTATCTGAAGTATCCGTTGGCAAAGAATCAATGAAGCAAACATCGGCAGATAAGAATTCCTAATAAGTTATGATGTAAAAGAATTATATGAACGTTATATTGTTTTTAGTAATGTAGTCTTTTAATTTATATAAAAATTGTCTTTAAAGTTAAAATTGTGTTCTAGTTAATAAAGGAAGATTTTAAACTAACTAAAGTTATATCTTATACGGTTATTTATGCATCCTGCAAGAAGATTATATTTGAAAAAACCGTTTAAACCAGAAATTAAGCCTTTAGCTGAAAGTTCTTCAACAAGTGAAATAAAAAGCTCTACGCTATATAGTAAAAGCGGATTGACTCTAAAATATCAGTATATAGGTGGTTCAGAAGGTCAAGTAAATTGGATTATGGAAAATAATAATGATAAGAAAATTGATGTAATTTTGATAAGAGGAGCAATGCTGAATATTAATGGAGAGAGTATTTCTGTCCCTAAGTATGTATTCGGGGATGCATATGCTGAGGTTTATTATGCAAATCATTTATCAACTTTTATTCAATCAGTCAATGATATTCCTTTATATTCCTTGGCTATTTTGAAGAATAATGATAATAAGCAGATAGGTTTTGTATTTTCAATTCCACCGAAATCCTCTATAAGTGTGCCGGAGTATGGATTTGTTGGTTTAGTGTCATTACAAGGAGAATTATATTCAGCCAGTGCTGGCACTTTAAACCTTTATACCGTTTTTTATGATTATACTGAGATTCAAGATTATGAAAACGAGTCTGGTACTACTGTTTCTGCACCTCCAGATCCTTATACAGTATATTCAATTTACTTCGACGTAGAGCAATTAGGAGATCCTATAATTCCTAGATATATTATCTCAATGAGTAATGATATATTAATAAAAATCCTCTCAATGATGAATAGCTAAGATAAAACTTTATTATGTGATTATTTTTATTAAAGAAAAATAATATATATACGTCCTATCTCTTTTTTTACATACTTTTCATAATAAGGTATAAATGTAATTTATTTTAAAACGTTGAATCTGGTCTCTTCATGTGTTTATGATTCATCTAGAGCATGCAGAATTACACTATATTAAGTATTTATATGTAAAATGTATAATCTTTTTTATGGAAACTAATACTGATAGCGAAGATAAAATAATAAATGATTTGTCAAAAAAACTCGATGAGGCTGAAAGTGAAGCAAAAACTTGGGGAAAAATTATAGGAAGGATAACTAGGTATGAGACTGTTAGGATAGGAGAAGAAGAATTAATTGGAGTAGATATAGCTTTTGAAGATTATCTAAACAGTGAAATAACGAAAGGACAGTACTTAGCAATAAGAGGGATAACTAGACCGGTAATAATGATAGGTCAAGTTTATTCTATTACAAGGGCTGACGTATTATCTAGATTAGGCATAAGGGAATTGACTTATCCAAAAGATCCTACTACAATAATTACCACAACGTATATAGAATTACAGCCTATAGCTGAGTTAGAGAAGAAAATAGAAGGAGGAGATAAGATACAAGAAATAATAAGACCTGCAGTATCTCCTATAGATCCGCAAAGCCCTGTTTTTATTCCAAAGGCAAAGCTTTTGGAAAAGATTCTTAGGATACCTAAACAAGGAATAACTATTGGAAGAATATTTTCTGGAGGAGAAGAAATAGAAGCTAAGGTCAGACTGGATGAAGAGACTTTAAAACATCATACTCTAATCTTAGGAACTACTGGATCAGGTAAAACTACTCTTCTTAAAAATGTTATAATAAGCGAGGAAATTCCAAAACAAACTCTAGTTTTTGATAGGCAAAGAGATTTTGTGAATTTTATGATAGATAAGAAGAAAGAATTTGCCGTAGTAATGCCAGTATCTGAAAAACCTAATCCTAAAGTTTCAATTCAAGATTTTGTTCAGGACTTTGCAAATTGGTATGAATGTACTGTAACTTCAATAAAGGTTAACGGAGGATTTGTAGATTGTAAAGGAACTCAAGTTTTCGTAATACCTTACTCAATTAACTTCTTTGATAATTTTAAGACTTTCAATAGAATAACTCCTTATTTCACTTCTAAAGCTTCAATGTATTGGGAAGGGATAGTTAATAAAACATTTGAAATATTAGGAGCTGAACTTCACGAATTTACTCAAACTTACGTGGGAGAAGATGATTTAGCTCTCTTTCTGAGGGATAGACTAAGACCAGGCGACTTAATATCTTCAAATAAAATTTCAATATCTTATCCAGTAAAAATAACCAAATTCATGAGTAAATCACATGTTTCATATGATTCAAAGAGCAATAGTTTGGGGATAAACTTAGGGAAAGCGTTTTTGGACTCAATGGATTCGCTAAGTTTAGCTCCTAGTACAAAGGAGGCAATAATAAGAACGTTAAAGGCTTACGATAGTTATGGAATATTTACTGTACCTGGGACAGTAGATTTTGATCCATCTGACGTATTTTCCTTGTACGATAATGTAATAGTTGACTTGAGCTGGGTTATGGAAGCTTCTACTTCAGTTGAAGCTGTAGCTTCTATAGCTTATAAGATTTTAGATCAAATATTTGCATGGAAAAATGAACTTTACGTTAGGAAACAGAAAAGTCCTCTAACTCTAATTATAATGGATGAGGCTCATGAGTATTTTCCTCAAACTAACCAAGAAACAGTATCAAAGGATATCGTGGAAGGTTTAATAAATAGAATAATGAGGTTAGGTAGAGTTAGGAATATAGGCGTAATCTTAGCTACTCATGTTCCAGATGATTTAAATCCTTTAGTTTTGCAGTTATCTAATACTAAAATTGTAATGAGGAACGATACTCATGTATTAAAGAGTATAGGAATGGAGAAATTTGACGATTTTCTAAGGCATGCTATTCCAGGTTTAGGAATAGTTGACTCAATAGATTTTAGTGAGATCCCAATAAAAACTGTGCTACCGTATTAGAATAGGAAAGTTTATCATCATGTATTATACTTAAGTAATTTGAAGCTACTTCATAAGCGTAAATGAATAGTGAGGCTGAAACGCGTTTACTCATTTTATCTACTAACTCAATGTAAGTTGGAATTAATCTTTCTGATATTCTTGAAAATGCTGTACTCAATTGTTTTTCTATGTCTTTGTTAAGGCTTTCAACTCTGAAAAATGAAGGAGAAAAGTAAGGAGTTCTAAGTATTACGTAATAAGCGTATTTGCTAGGTGGATTTTCTAGTACTGTCCCATTATAACAGACATTATTTTCATCTTTAACTGAAAGGGCATAATCTATTTTGAATGGACCTATAGTACAAATGTATGAATTAGATTTTTTGCAGAAGTATTCGTCAATAAGTTCTAGCACAGTAGGATCTTTTAGATTATTTATTTTCCTTCCTTTTTTCTTAAAAGCTTCTTTTACTGTCTCATCATTAGATAGTTTTTTGGAATTTTCTAATCTTTTAACTATACCTATAACATTCTTACCAGTTACAAGATCTATTCTCTCTTTGACTAATTTAGCGTAAGCTATCCTATGACATACTCTAGCTTCAGTATTTAATTCAATTTCTCCTGTCAATTCCAATGGAGTGGGATAAATTGGCCCATCTACTATAACTAAGTCGTGATTATTAACTATGGTTATTCCAATGTTTTCAGATTCGGTTCTTAATTCGTCAGCTATATCATCTATCTTATATTCATTATCTATATCAGTAACGAAAGGATATCCTACTACGTTTTTTGTCCTTATATTTTTGTCGTTAATTGTGACTGAATCTAAAATTTTCTTATAACTACTAATGCCCATGTAAGGATTATCTACATTATAAGGACCGTAAATAAAGCCTTTTTTTGAACTATATATGGAAAGACCTACTAGAACGCTATTAACTGATACATCCCTTAAATATCGTGAAGAAGAATCTATTGATGCTATGCTATTGTATTCTTGTTCTAGTTTAGAGTAAGCTACGGGTTTAAATTCGTTTAACAATTCTATGCTCATTACTTTTTCTCCTTCTGATATTTCGTGTTCTGGATCACCTTCATGGTCTATTTCCTTTTCTGGTAAATTCTTCTTAGCGTTAGCAATTTCTGCCATTACGTCTTTGATGCTTTTCTTTAATCTTAAGCTCATTATTACAACTTACGTGAATAATTAATATAAACTTTTAAGAAATAGGAGAGTAAGAAATAAAGGAAGAAGGAAAAAAGTAAAAAACTTTGAAATCTTAACTTTGCCTTTCTAGAGTTTTATTTATTGTTTTTTGTTTTCTCCTTCTTGTTGACCTTGCTTCTTTCCGCCTTTCTTTGCCATTTGGGATCTGAAATCATATAGCTCTTAATAAGTTTATAAAAATTATCAACGTTAAATGAATTAAAAATTAACGTAAATCTCTTTCGTAATATGCCAGAATATTTCAACAATATAGCCTAGTTATCCAGAATATTTTATATAGTTACGTCGTCCTTTATAAATGATAGTTAAGTATCTTAATTAAGAGAATTATCTATTTTGAGGGAAGATTATCATTAGCTACATTAATTCTTAAGAAAGAGAAGGGATAATAACTAAAAAGAAAGAAGAAAATTGTTAAAAAGTTATGTTATTACTAATGAAGAGAAATTAAATAATTAGTAAGAATAAAATGAGAAGAAGTGAACAATAATATTTTATAAGTTTGTAATATCTAACAATAAGATACTAACTAACTTATCTCTACATTACTATTTCTTTTTAACTAAAAAAGCAAATTGAAGCAAAATAATTACTATAGAATTTATGATGCTATTAAGTTTTTACTCCCTCAATTCTAGAATTATTAAAGTTTAAATATTCATAATACCAATTTAGATTATGAGTAGTAAAGATGATATAATTAATGTCATTATGCGTATTACTGGAGGAACAAATACGAAAGAATTCACTAAAAGTGATATTTTAAGAGAGTTAGGAAGAAAAAGAAGCAATGAAACTATTGATAAAGCATTAGGAGAATTACTTAATGAAGGATTTATAATAGTAAAAAGAAGGGCAGGTAGAGCAATATATTATACTCTATCTGGAAAAGTTGAAAAACAGACTGAAGAAGAAAAAATTGTTTCTCCTTCTGATAACGACACTTTGAATGGAATAAGACAGCTTTTTGATGAGTATTTTACAAAATACTTTGGAAGACCAAAAACTTACGAAGATTTAGATAAGGTTTACGATATAATAAAGGACGATATAGGATATGCGCAAATTAAGGATTTACGTGAGCAATTAGGGATGAGTTTAGAACAATTTATGTCAATTTTTCGAGACTATATTCTACAGCATTACGAATTAATTAGCGGAGGTAAAGAAGGATTCGTTCAACGAGGAGTGTTATACGGAATAATTAGGAGGAAGAGATAAAAATGTCCTGCAGTTTTCCAGATTATACAGTAGCAAAATACAATGAAAGAAGTAAAATCTCTGGTAGATTATGGAGTGAAACTGTAAAAATTGTTGAAGAGTATATTTCAACTAAGAAGAACATTGTAGTCACTATAATTGGAGAGCCTGGAATGGGAAAGACTACAATTCTAAATACGGTAATGCAGAATTTGAAAGAAAAGCATTTCATCATTTTTCTAGATCTAGTAAATAGTTCTAACTTGTCTAATCCAGCTTGGGAATTTATAGAGAATACAACAATTTATGAAAAAATAAGGAGTGCTGCTTTTGATTTTTTATCTCAGCATAAAACTGAAATAGGGTATTCGGGTTTTAGTAAGATTAGAGAATTTCCTAATTGGTTAAATCATTTATGCAACAAAAGGAAATGGACTGAAAAATATGAATATGCGGAAAAATTATACTGCATGTCTTATGAAGAGGACATTAATGGTCTGGTTAATTTCCTTAATGACTTGAGTCAAATAGATGGAGTTAGCTTACTCTTAGATGAAATGAGAGCAATTGATACTCAACTTTCCGAACTTCATAAGATAATTAATGAAACTGATATACCGATAGTTATTACTCTAGTTCCAGAAGTGTATAGTGAAATAAAAGATTCTGCTTTAAAAAGAAGGCTTGACGAAAAACGAGTTGAACTTAAACTGAGTAATGAAGATAAATTAGAAATACTAAAGGCTTATTGTGAGGATTTTGCTGACACACTACTCCAAATTAAGGAGATTCAAGAGACTAATAGATTAAGTTCATTGCTAGATATAGCTAGAGATTCTTATAAAAGAGCTTTCGAAGAGTGCAAAAACGAATATAATCAAAAAGACTGCATCAGGAAAAACCTAGCAAAAGCGTTTCTAATTGACGATATTGATAAAGCTTCAAAAGAATTAGAGAATAAAATTAGAGAAGGACTTATAGCTCTACAGAAGATATATGGAATTAAATATGTTCACCCAAGAGGAAGAAAGATTGAGCAAAGAGGCATGAATATTGACATATTCTTTCAAAAAGATAATATAGAGTATTTAGGGGATGTTAAATTAACAAATGAAAGCACTCTTAGCGATACAAATATAAAAAATATAAAAAAGCTGATTGGTTTTAATAAAGATGGAGGTTATGATGTGAGAAAATTCATTATTACTAACAGCAATAATGTAAATCTGGACGAATTTGTTAAGATCATAGTAGATAATCCTACTATTAAAAGAATTTTGGATGGAAGTACTGATGAAAGAGATAACCTCGTGAAAAGAATTCTGAATGAACTGGGAATAAGTTAGATTAGATAGTTATATTATTTGTATAAAGATAAAATTGAAAATATTAATGGTCAAACTTTCATTTGTCTCTCTATTTCCTTATAATTATTTTACATAATATGCCAGTATGGATAAAAATAGGTAATACAAATTTAGTATTTCCAGATGAGCAAACTATGCTAAAAGTACTTAAAGAAGCTGAAATAAGCCTAAACGAAATAACTATAATAGATAAGAAATAAATGATTTTTTTTAATTTTTAGTTGTTTTATTTTCTTATCTAATTAAAAAGAATTTAATAACATAGATCTAATATTTTTGTTAAATTTATTTCAGAGTTCTTTATTGATTATCAAGAAATATACTAGAAAAAGCATGATTAAAAAATTTTAAGTCTTAAATATTATACTTTATTGATGGTATTACCGGTAGTCTTTGACGAGTTCGATGGGAGAAATCAAATAGTAATAGACCAACTCGTGAATCTGCTCAGTAAAGAATTTCAGAATACTTATTATCAGTCTCCTAGTATTGAGAGAGTAAATTCTTGGAAATCTTCCCTTCAATTTTTGCTTGAGTCAAATATTACAATTCCAGTTATAGCAGAATATCCTATATTTACAGAAGTTTCCGATTTTATTTTTCTTAATAATGATAAGGGTATTGTAGCTGAAGCAAAAGGGTGGCATAATATTAAGAAAATTGACGATTATACTGTTGAAGCAGATGGAAAAATAAGACAAGATCCGTGTTTTCAACTAGAGAATTATGTTTCTAAGTTAAATTATTTTCATCCATTAAGAATAAAATTTCATGGCATATTACTCCTCTATAATTCTAATCAATATTCATCCGATAATTGTGTAATAATCAGAAAACCAGAGGAGTTAAAGAAAGAAATCGATTCTCTTTCACCACCGTCAAAAGATAATATTAATAAATTTATATCAAGTAAACTTACAATAACTGAAGATTTAATAACTTTATTACAAAATTTAGATGTTAAAGATATACTTAATTCGTTTTCACAAACTTTATACTCTGAGGGTTATGGCTTAACAGAAGAACAAATATTAATAGTAAAAGACGTTTTAGATGCTTTAAAGTCTAATACTGACAGGACATTTTTAATTAAAGGAGGAAGTGGATCTGGAAAAACTTTAGTGGCTTTAACTCTATTTTTTGAGGCACTTAAGAAAAACTATAATGTAGTATTAGGATATAAAAATAATAGGCTACTTAATACATTGAGGTTTATATTGGGAAAGAGAAAAGATACTAAAGTTTTGACTGAGTACATTAGGTTTTACTCAACAGGTAGACCTAATCCGGCAGGAATAGGCGATATGTGGTATAATCAGACTCATGACTTAGCTATTTTTGATGAGGCTCAAAGAATGACTATGAAAACAATCCAAAATACCATGAATAGAGCAAAGGTTAAGGTATACTTTTACGATGACGAGCAAATCCTTGTAGGTGATGAGGAAGGTACTGAAGAGAATTTCACCAAATTAGCTAAGAATACAGAAAAAAGGGGTTTAAGTGGAGGCTTTAGAATGCCCTATGCTAATCTTATTAAAGAACTTTTAGAAGGTAAAAGCGTTAATTTACCAGGCACGTTTTTCAAAGTATTCGACGATATACAGAAAATGCTTAATGAACTTAGATTTAAAGACGGTAAGAAAGCTTTACTTTGTGCTTTTACCGAATCAGAAGGAGACTTAGAAAATAAGAACTCGCCAAAGAATATAAGAATAGGTTATCCTCTCCAATCAGGTTTCGATTTATATAAAGGTAAAAATTTGAATATAAGATGGCTGATGGATCCAAAGACTGAATATCCAAGATATTGGTCTGGATTAATGGATCCTCTTTCGTATTGTGCATCTGTTTACGGGGCACAAGGATTTGAGGCTGATTATGTAGGTGTAGTGTGGGGTAGAGATTTAATATGGAGAGGAAGATGGGATATAAATTCTGAACCTATAACTGATAATATTGGTGGAAGATATTTTTCGCTAAAAGCAATTGCAAAAAAGGACAAGCAGAAAGCTATTACGCTTTTACATAATAGATACTATATAATGCTTACAAGAGGAATAAAAAGTGTGTATATTTTCTGTGAAGATGAAAATACTGGAAAATACTTAAGCAGTTTAGTAAAATGACTAAGTTGGCAATCTATTTTATTTACCCATAGTATGATATTTGATAAAAATTTTTCTAATAATAAATTTTCTAATAAAGGAAATAGCCTAAAGTTAGTAACATTATACACGAAAAATATGTTACTAAAGAGTAGCGAATTATGGAATACTTATCTAACAATCCTCTCTATGAATTTTGATTACATAAGATAAATAATTTTTATGAAACATAAAACATTTTTAGTTTTTCCATTTTCTTTCCTTCATCAATGTAATATTTATTTAATTTTATCTCCTAACTTATGAAAAATCTTCAAAAAGTTTTTTTAAAGCTTATATGTCTCATAATTTTTAATTTCTCTCATGGAGAAAAAGTATGTTAATTCTTTACGAAAAGAATTATCATTAATCAATTTAATAGTAATAGGAATAGCTGGTGCAGTTGGAACTGGAGTACTCTTCAGCTCAACTGGAATGGCAGCTTTAGCTGGTCCAGCAATAGTAATTTCATGGTTATTAGGAGGAATTTTCTACTTATTTATAGGATTAACTTATGTTCAGTTATCTATTCATTATCCTGAAGCTGGAGGCCCATCGAGATATCCACTTTACTCCCATGGAAGGATAACTAATATGATTAATGCTTTTTCTGATTTAATATGGTATTTATTTATTCCACCAATAGAAGCTTTAGCAGTAGTTGAAGCTTTAGATTATTTTTATCCTTCTCTCATCAATTCTCAAGGTTTTCCTACTACATTAGGAGCAATAGTTGGAGTAATTATAATGCTAGCTTTCGTTCCATTTAATTACTTCTCAGTTAAATTTTTTGGACAATCTACGACTACATTAGGGATAATAAAATTAGCTATTTATTTAATTGTTGCAATAGGATTTATTATATTTCTTTTTCATTATTCTAATTTCACTAATTTTGGAGGTTTTGCTCCATTTGGGTTTGCTGGTATTTTTTCAGCAATACCTTTAGCAATGTTTGCATTTGGAGGAATAAGAGTATTACCAGATTATTCAGAAGAAGTTAAAGACCATAAAATACTGGATAAAGCGATAGTCTACACTGTTATAGGGCAAACTGCAATTTATTTGCTATTCGCCATCGCTTTTATAGGCGCATTAGATTGGACTAAGATTGGAGTATCCCTAGGAGATTGGAGTAGTCTTTCGTCTTTACCTGGGAATCCTTTCATTGATATTGCAGGATCAGAAAAACTATCTACTTTACTTCTTCTTACTGTAATTATAGGAGTGCTAGGTCCATTTGTTACCGGTTATATTTATCAAGGAGGAGGAATAAGGGTTTTGTTTTCTATGAGTAGGTCTAATTATGTTCCAGGAAAGATTCAGGAATTAAATAAATATTCTATACCATTATGGTCTTTAATTGTGTTCTTAATTACTGGAGGAATATTGACTTATATTGCAGCGCCAATCCCTACAATTTATGGTTTAATTTCAGATAGCGTAGTAGCAGGTTATCTGGGATTTTCTGCAAATCCAGTAGCAATGCAAGCATTAATATCTAAGAAGAAGATAAATCCTATAATTCCATTTCCTAGTGCAGTTGCTTTATTAGCGTTTATCTTTTCTTCATTAATTATCTTTTGGAGTGGATGGCCTTCAGTTCCTTATGCAGTACTATTACTTACTGCTGCCAGTATAATATTTTCAGCGATTTTTAAAATAAAGGAAGATGTTATTAATGCTATTTGGTATATTACTTTTATAGCATTTTTAACATTTTTAACTTATATTAATAGTGTTGGAATAGTGAACTTCTATGAAGGAAGTTTGATAGCTGCAGTATCTTCAATAGGATTCTTCTTCTGGGGAATAAAATCTGCAAAAATCTAACTAATTTTTTCATTAAATAGATTAATTACAAATGATAGATTTTACTCAAACTATTTCTCATAAATTGCTCTATGATAGCTAAATGTTTTTAAATCTCCTAAATTCATTCTTAATTTCTTTTTGGCAATTACTGAAAAGTGTATAATCAAATCTCAAGTCTTATTATAAATATTTATAATGATAGATATAAATCTTATTAAATTTGAATAGAAAGATTTTTGAATGAATTATGAAAGTATAAATAAAAAACTTTATTTATGAAAAAACCTAGAAGAATATTGGTGATTTAATGGGTATAGATCCGAATTACAGGACGAGTAGACCTCAAGCAGGAGATCATGAAGGGCATAAAGTGTATGGTCCAGTAGAACCGCCAAAAGTTCTTGGAATTCATGGTACTATTGTTGGAGTAGATTTTGACTTATGTACTGCAGATGGATCATGCCTTACTGCATGTCCTGTTAATGTGTTTCAATGGTATGATACGCCAGGACATCCTGCTTCTGAGAAGAAGGCTGATCCAATTAATGAACAAGCTTGCATATTCTGTATGGCCTGCGTTAATGTATGTCCAGTAGCAGCAATAGACGTAAAACCACCATAAAATATTCATTTTTTGTCTTAAATTCTGTTTAATTTACACAAAGAGCTATCTTTTATTATTAATTTTTCTATTACAAAATACAAGAGATAACTTTAGAAACACTTTAAGGCCTGGCAAAGACAAAAGTAATTCATAGCCCTTAGGCTAGTGTTTTATATATTCTGGGATTAATGCTTGTAGCTAACTTCTTTGTCTCATCGCTTATATTTAAAGAAAGGAATTCATAGAGGTTTTCTCTTAATCCTTTAACTCCTGGACCTCCAACATCGCTTCCATATATTAACTTGTCTTTCAATATCTCTAGCCTAGGAATGTATTCTAGGAGTTTTTTAGGAGGTATTGAAGAAATTTCTGCGTATATATTGTTCCTTATTCTGCATAATTGGAAAGCTGTGGATATCCAGTTTGGTCTTCCCATATGAGCCATGACTATTTTTAGCTTGGGAAAATCTACTGCTATGTCATCTAGAAAGATGGGATCTCCGTATTTATTTCTTGACATCGAAAATGAGCTAGTTCCAGTGTGAATTATTACCGGTAAGTTATTATCTTCTGCAAATTCGTATAAAATTCTTAAATTTTCTATTCCACCTTCTTCTTCTCTATAAGCATTAGGTTTAATCCATGAATGGACTGGATGAATCTTAAAACCTGAAACTCCTGCTTCGTATTGTTTTTCGATCCAGAATTTTGCTTCTTCTTTACTTAGCTTCTCCACTTCAACTCCTCCTACTACAGAAAATCTATTTTTATAATCTTTTAGAAATTTTATCGTATTAATAGCAAAATCTTCTTTAGTATTCCACACTATCCTAGAAGAATAAGCTATGATTACAATGTAATCTATGTTAGCCTCATCCATTTCTTTAATTACGTCTTGTAAAGAAAAGGGCTTAAAGGTATACCCAGGAGAGGGAAAATTTTGAGGAAGAACTTCCTTAAACCATACATGAGTATGAGCATCTATATACATGAGTAAGAGTAAGTGAAAAGAAATATAACTTTTTCCTTAATTTTTTATTAAAGATTAAAATAATGAATAATATAAAATGATACGTAAAGAAGTAATAAAATATTAATCGAAAGCTATTAACTTAGCCCAGAAAATACAAGGTGCCCATGTGTAAAAGCATTTTACTGACAATTAAAAAATGGTAATGTGGATAGACTATATTTAATTTCGTTTATATTACTTTGTCTGGGAATTATATTTGATGGATTATTACTAGTCTTTTTTATAGCATCCATAGTTTCTTTAATTCTATTATCTTTCAAAAAGAGGGACTTTATGATTATCTTTTTATTAGGTTCAATAATAGGTTTTGCATTTGAGAGATTAGGTTTGTCCACAGGGATTCCGTTTGGGCATTACGTGTATAATTTTCCTCCTTATGTTTTCGGAGTTCCAATTTTCGTAGTATTTGGATGGGGAATTTTTTCGTTCTTATCTTATTTAGCTATATTTAATTTTCCTGAAAAAGAGAAGATAATTATTTTTTCTTTTCTTATGGTAATTATTGACCTTTCAGTAGATCCAATTATGGTTTCGGCTGGATATTGGACCTGGAAGACTTCTATTCTAGACTATTTTGGAATTCCAATAACTAACTTTGTAGGATGGTTCATTGTATCTTTAGTAATAATTATAATTTACTCTTTAATTAGAGGAAGTAAAGAAAAAAGTGAGGATAACATATTTTCATACCTTTTTCCGTTAGTGTATTTTCTATTTCCCTTAAATTTCTTCATACATGCTAAACCTCAATTAGAAGAACCTCTATTTATTGCAATGATTACCTCATTGATAGTAACTAGTATAATAATAGCTAATTGGAGAATAAAATACAAAATTATTAAGAAATCGTAGTAGTAGTTTTTATCCTTGATTTTCCTGCTTTATACTTTATATATAACTTCTTATTGAATTATTTTTGTATGATTATAGACTTAACGGAATGTATAGAAGAAAATATGCCAGTTTTTCCCGGAGATCCAAAACCTAAAATTTCCGAAATAAGGATAGAGGATTATGTTATTCATTCTTTGTTTTTAGGTACTCATACTGGTACTCATGTGGATGTTCAATCTCATTTTATTGAAAATGGAAAAACTTTGGATAAATATGAAATTTCTAGGTTTATTGGTAATGCGATAGTTTTTAGTTATCCTGGCAAAATTCCAGATAAACCAGATAATGTTGATTTCCTGCTAATTTATTCTGGTTATAAAAATTGTGATTTAAAACTTAAAGAATCTGAAATTACAGTAGATGAAGCTATGGAAATTGTTGAAAAAGGATATAAGCTAGTAGGTATAGATTCGCCAAGTATAGGAAATAGTGAGGTTCATCGTTTTCTTTTAAAGAATGATATTCTAATTGTAGAAAATTTATCCAATAACCTAGAAAAAATTTTAAATAAAGTTGTAAAATTCACTTGCCTTCCTCTTAAATTGAAAGGAGTTGACGGAGCTCCAGTAAGAGCTATAGCTGAATTCTAGCTGTTGGTTTTTCTATCAAATAGTTTTTTATCATTAAAAAATGACATATGGAAAAAGTTTTTATGTTTAAACATAAATAACAAATTATGTATATAAATAATAAGATATCTCATCAATCAACATGGAATTTTGATGTTTTCACTAATATTAACTCGATATTTAGAGCAGGAAAAACAATAAAAATTATAGGAATAGTCATTTTACTTTTGACTTTCTCGTTACTTATCCTTACCATGAGATACTATAGTGAAAATTCGAATACAGTCGAAAATACTAAAATTCCAGTAAAATCAGATCATATAGAGCAACTAAATACTTCTACTAGTACTTCTACTACTAATATTTCTAATAGCATAATAAATAATTCATTAATTATTGATGTAAATGGTGTTGCAATTCACGTTTTATTTAACGGAATTAACAGCTTTACTGATAAAATTTGCACATTAGCAGGTGTTCCTTGTTATCTTACATTAAATTATAATGCAAGTTTTAATGGAGATTATATGATCTCCTTAAATATAACGTCTATTAGGTATCCACCAGTTGGCATTGTATCTGTAAACGTATCCTCACCTTTTTCATTAGTTTCGGCAACGCCTATACCATACACTTTGAATGTGCATAAATCAATAATATTAAATATAATAGTAAATAATACGATGGACTCAAACGTCAAAAATATGTACGTTTTCATAACTATTTTTCCGTTTGATCAATAGTAATTTTTTTATTTTTAAAAATACAATCTGCTCGTTAATATTCTCGGTTATATTTTATGTATAGAATATTATCACGATGAACTTTTGCGTTTTAAGACTGTAGTAAAAATTTCCATAATGGTATTATTTTAATTTTTAGGTTATCTTTCTTTACGATATCTTCAATATCCCAACTGATAATTATTTTTTCATATTCCTGAAATATTTCATTAGCTTTAACTAATGCATTGATTTCTCTGTCTTTAATATCACCATAAGTTACTTGAATTAGTCTCTTATTTTTAGTATCTACAAAATCTATCTCGTAGTCTTTTCCTTTAAAGTAATATAATTCATTTCTCGATTGATTTTTTCTCATAAGTTGTATATATACTATATTTTCCATAATTCTACCTATATCTATTTTTATCGATACTAATCGTATTAAACCTGGATCAACAACATAAATTTTCTTGTTTTCTCTTATTCTTTCCAATTTTGGATTATATTTTTCTAAAGGATAAACTAGAAAGGAATTTACTAATCCGTCAAACCATTGATCTATGGTCTTGTAATCAATCGATAACATTTTGCTTATTCTATTTAGAGAAACTTCGGAAGAATATAGGGAAGTTATAGCTCTAGAAAAATCTTTGAATTTAGTAATTTGCTTAATTCTTAACCTCTGCACTATGTCCTTGAACAGTATATCATTATAAATGCTTTCCAGTATTTTTCTGCCAAGTATTTGAGCTTCAGGGAATCCCCCAATATTTAAATATTCTTCTAAATACCTTTTTATTAACGCAATTTCTCTTGTAGTAAATGGATATTCTAAATTAACTTTTCTAAACCTTAAATATTCGTTAAAAGAGAAAGGGAATAATGTAAAGTCTACATGTCTACCCGTTAGCGATGTTCCTAACTCATTAGATAATAACTTAGAATTACTGCCAGTTACTATAATTCTTTTGGTGTTTCTTAATCTAGATACAAATCTTTCCCAACCATTTACATTTTGAATCTCATCAAACAAAAAGTAGTCTACATTTCCGTACAATTCGTAGATCGCAGACTCAACTTTCCATAAGTCTTCTACATTTAGAGATAAACGATCATCATCAAAATTAACATAACCAAAATTTTTTCCCTTCATGAGTAAGCCTGCTAATGTTGATTTGCCTGACCTTCTAACCCCTAAAATAACTAGAACATTGGGAATAGTCAAATATGAAAGAAGATCCGGAACGTCCCTCTCTATAGAGTTAGATAAGAGAATTTGAAGAGATTCTTTCTGGTCCTTTATTACGCTCTTAATATCTTCTAATTTCATTATGGAGTATACTCCAGAAGTCTATAATTAATTTTTTGGAGTTCACTCCAAATTACCTAATAGATTTCCGTGAAAAGAAAGGTCAATTTAGATATTTGGAGTATACTCCAGAACAAGCTAGAATATCTAATGTTTTATGGAATTTATATGGAGAAGTAAAGAAATAAAATAATTACTATCTGATACAAGACTTATTTCACATTAATTGAATAATTGGAGCTAAAAATACTGTCTTACGCACATAGAAAAATATAGGGATAAAAAAGCAAAAATAATAACTTTAAAATCTAGTTATCTTTATTCCTTATTATTGTTTCTTTTCTCCGCCTTGTTGTTGACCTTGCTTCTTTCCGCCTTTCTTTGCCATTTGTGATCTGAATTCATATACCTCTCAATAAGTTTATAAAAATTATTAACATCAATCGAATTAAACTTTAATTTAAAAAAGTTGACGTATTAACGTTTAATATTTTTCTTAATCCTTAGATTTTTAAATACTATTTAATAAGTCAACCTAACTATGTATATATTATTTTATATTCTCTATGAAGGTAATATGAAAATTTTACGAAGTTTTATGATAATTATCATTAATCTTTAGGAAGAGAAGGTTTAAATATCAAAAAATAAATAACTAATTGTTAAATATTAGATAAATATAACGTATATAACTTGATTAAAAAACCGACTTTTTCATCGTGATATAGTATAATATCCGTAAAGCTTAGGTATTAACTTAAAAATTTTTTATTATCCCCTTCCTGCTATTTAAGGAAGCTTAGCAAGATTCCCATGAAAATTTAATACTTGTATAATTTAATTATGAGTTAAGTGTTAATTGAGTCTCTTTATATCTATATTGTTAAATTCATTATTCTAAAAAGAGAATTTAAAATAGAACGTAATAGTTTTATTGCTCTAAGATAGTTAATATAGTATGAAGGTTGCTGTAATAGGTGCTGGTCATAATGGATTAATTTCTGCATACTATTTGAGGAAAAATGGTTTTGACGTTACGGTTTTTGAAGGTAGATCTAAAGTTGGAGGCATGGCTGATACTGAAATTGTAAACGGAGTGAAAATTAGTAGGGCCTCTTATGTTTTAGGTTTAATGCCATCTAAGTTAGTCAAAGAGTTCAAGATTCCAGTTATTGAACAAGACCCAGTTCAGATAATTTATGACGATAAGCCTATTCCTTTTTGGAGGAATAGAGAAAGAAGAATAAAAGAATTAAAAAGTATAGGAGAAGAAAATTTTGGAGAATTTGAAGATATAATTTCTAGATTTAAATCTATGCTAGAGGAGAAATTCACTTTCGTAGATACTCCTCCTTCAAAGGAAGAAATTACTGAGGAAGCTGAAAAAATAGGAGTTGAAGAAATTATGAAGTTAACTTCTGGCGAGTTCTTAAACAAGTATATCTCGAATAAGAAATATCATAGATTTTTTATCTATCCAAGTATGGAAAATTCTCCTGCTTATTTAGTTTCTTATTTTTACGCTAATTGGTCTTTCGTAAAAGGAGGAATGGGAACTGTAGCTGAAAGGATCAAGGAAGAAGCTGAAAAAATAGGAGTCAAAATTAGACTAAATACTAAAGTAGACAAAATTATTTCAAAAAATGATCAAGTAAAAGGGATTAAATTTGATAATAAGGAAGAAGATTTTGATTTAATAGTATCTGCTGTAAGCCCTGCTGAAACTGTTAAGTTAGCTGATATTAACGTTAAGTTTCCTGTCAGAAGGTATGGTTGGGTTAAATATAATCTGATTTTTGAAAATGAGCCTAAAATGCCAGAAGATTTGGCTAAGTTTAAGTCTTCTATTATTGATTGTGATGCAGGAGAAATAGTCTTACCGTATGCTGTAGATGATTCTATCGGAGGTTATGTTATGGAAATGATGGGAGACTTAGACGAGGCTTTAGATATTTTCAAAGGAAACGTAATTTATCAAGAAGAGTTAACTGCTGAAAAAGCTGAGAAAGATTATATTTTACCTGGTGGTGATCTAAATCATTTGCCTATGAGAGAGCCTTATCTTTTTGATGGAAGACCTATGAAGGGTTGGGGTTATTCTTCCCCTATAAAAGGTTTGTATTTAACTGGAGCAGGCACTTATCCTGGTGGTCAAGTAGTAGGAGTTTCTGGTTATAATGTGGTTTTAAAAATACTAAAAGATTTAAAAATTGAAAATAAGTCAATGTAATTTTTCTTTCTTATCTTTTATAAAAAAGCTGTAAATTAAATCTTGAAATTCAATTTTTTCGTATTGTCTAACCATAAAAACTTTATCGTTAAAAAGTTTTTATAAGTACAACATGAGCTTTAAAAAATAAAAAAGAAGTAAAAAATTATACGAAACTGAAGGAAGGATTTGAAAAAACTATCCTTAAATATAGGTCTTAATAAGTTCAGAATTATTGTTATCAATAAAATTGTTTAGAATTTTATTTACTGCTTAAAACTTTTTGTTTTAAACATGTAAGAATTACAAAGTTTATAACGTAATTTCTTAGTTGTTATCATTTGGCAATTTATTTACATTATTCTATAATTACAGAAGGTAATTAATTATTTCTTAGCGTTTTTTAAATTTAGTAGATCTAATAAGAGTTACAATTCTGTCCTTATTCAGCATTATCCAATTAGACTGAGTTCCTTTATACTCTAAATAGTTTCTAAATTATTATTACAGTAAGATAACATGCTTTAAGACTGATTTATAATTTATTTCTATACATATAATTCCTAAAGTTTAGTAAGTTTAAATGCATTATACTTTAGTGTATATACTATATTAAACAAAGCTTTTTTATACTGTTTATATTATTTAATAAACTATGGCTAGAGCAAGGGATTTTGGAAAGGAAAGCGATAAACAATTGAGGAAGAGTTTAAGCAAAATGGAATTATTTTATATTGGCTTAGGAGGAATTATAGGCTCTGGTTGGTTATTTGCAACTCTTTACGCTTCTGCTGATGCTGGTGGTGCTTCAATTTTATCTTGGATAATTGGAGGTATTCTTATTTTATTCATAGCTTTAGCTTATGCTGAAATAAGCTCTGCAATACCCAGATCAGGAGGAATTGGTAGATATCCTCATTATACTCATGGTGGACTAGTAGGTTTTATTATGAGCTGGGCATACTTAATTTCTACTTCTATTTCTGCAGCTGCTGAAGCTACAGCTTCAGTTACTTATCTTTCTTCTTTAGTTAGTTCTTTAGCTGTTCATGGTGTTTTAACTCCTTTAGGTATTGCTATAGATTATGTTTTTTAATCATGTTTTTCTTTATAAATTATTTTGGAGTAAAAGTTTTAGGAAAAATTAGCCATGGTGTAGGTTGGTGGAAGTTATTAATTCCTAGCATAACTATAATTTTACTTTTAGTTTTATATTTTCATACTTCTAACTTCTCAATAAATTTTGTTCCTCAAGCTAGGGATACTGCTGTTGGATATGGAGGATTTTCTGCTGTTCTTTTTGCTATTCCTAATGCTGGTATTTTATTTTCTTATTTAGGTTTTAGGCAACCTATTGATTATTCCGGAGAAGCTAGAAATCCTAGGAAAAGTTTATCTTTTGCGGTTGTCGGATCTTTACTGATAGGTATACTAATTTATGTTATGCTTCAGATTGTTTTTATTGGTGGTTTAAATTGGAGTGCTTTGGGAGTTTATCCTGGAGATTGGAAGGCTTTGGAAAATACTGCATTATCTAATGGGCCTTTCTATTTCCTTTTTAGAGATTCTGGTGTTTTAGGATTAGTTTTCTTGGTTTTCTATGTTTGGTCTATAATTTTGCTTCTTGATGCTGTTATTTCTCCAAGTGGTACTGGTTGGATTTACATGGGTACTGCATCTAGAACTATTTATGCGTTTTCTACTAATGCATATCTTCCTCAAATCTTTATGACTATAGGAAAGAATAAGATTCCTATATTTTCTCTAATACTAACAATTATTATCGGTTCTGTTTTTCTTTTGCCTTTTCCAGCTTGGGTTACTTTAACTTCAATATTATCGTCTGCTTCAGTTTTTACCTATATGATGGGTGGAATAGGTATGGCTACTTTGAGGAGATTAGCTCCAGATTTATGTAGACCTTACACTGTTCCTGCAGGAAGTTTAATAGCACCTTTAGCTACATTGTCTGCTGGTTTACTAGTGTACTGGTCCGGGTTTACTACTCTATTTTATGTAATAACTGCAATTTTCGTAGGTTTACCTTTATTCTTTAGTTATTATGCTCATAGGATTTTAGGAGTTAATAAAAAAGCAAGCATGATTTTAGGTATTATAGATTTAATTACCATTCCAATAGCTTCTTATTATTATATTGTGAATAGTAATTATCTTACATCAAATAACGTAATATTATTTATAGGGTACTTAGTTATTCTTGCTGTAATAGTTTTTGGGAATGCTTTAGTCTTATATTCCTTAGGAGATAAGGAAGGTAAAGATGAGGTTAAATCTGGATTATGGCTACTTGGATTCATATTTGTTATATTGGGCTTATCATATTTTGGAGGATTTGGTCCAGGTAAAGTTATTCCATTTCCTGAAGATACGATAGTTATTGCTGTTGTAGTTTTAGTTTTCCATTTCTTGGCTGTAAAAAGCGGAATAAAAACTAAAGCTTTAGAGGAATTAGAAAAATCTAATAGAATGGAAAATTAACAAATATTTTTATTCTTCGTTTACTTCTTTAAATATTCTATGCCTTGGAATTCCTTCTAATATAGTTTTTCCATATTGTGTTGTATCTGAAAATTGTCTACTTAACATGAATTTTTTAAACGTTTCTATAGAATCCCATTCACTATAAATCATGTATTCTTGTGGATCGTTTACACTCCTATATAATTTTGCATCTCTAAATCCTTCAACATGCCCTTTCAAAAATGTAACTACGCCTTCAAAAGATTTTTCAAAATCTTGCTCATGACCTGGTTTTACCCTATAATATAGGCCTACATTTATCATAACTATTTACTTTTTTTAAAGATTTATAAAGTTAACCATTATGAGATTTGCAAAGTAAAAAAATGTAAAATATTTTTATAATTGTTACTTTAATGTATAAATAAAATATTATAGTTCCAACACCTATCTATTTAAATTAAAGTATTTATTAAATAGTTATATAAGAACTAAATTAATAATTTTTACTTTTATATTATAATTACTGATAGTTAAAAAATAAAAAGAATTTTTACTTATAATGATTAATGTCGTGAGAAACTGTTTTATTTTTACCTAGTTTTTATAGTTTGTATACAAATCTCTCTATAATACTTAGACCTAAAGAAGTATGCCAAAGACTAGGAATATTAAGAACACTACAAGAATACGTAAAAAAGGGAATAATAACACCAATAAAATTACCATCCGGCAAAACAAGATTCAAAGAAGAGGTAGAGAAGTTAGAAGGAATAATAAGTACGAAATTCAATGAGACCCAGACCGCAAATGAAGTAACTAGTTTTTATCTAATTATTCTACCTATCTTAATTTTTGTAACTTTTAAAGTTAATATTATTATACTTAGACTATATTAGTACTCGTTGTACTTAAAAGTGTTAAAAGTCTTACGATTCCATGTTTTTAAATTTATATATACAATACCCTAAAAATTTAATTAGATATGTGCGATTATAGACTCGTCAAAATAAGTAGAAGCATTTCAAAGATAAAAAGCATAGTACTTCTACCTAGAGAATTATTTAATAAATTTACTACTGATGATGCATACTTTCAAGTATTAGTTAACGATAAAAGAGAAGAAGTGCCAGTGAGCAAAAGCTATTATTACTATATTCTTTCTCAGCTTAGAGATGCTCAATTATTATACGAAAATGCTATCTCATTTAAAGTCGCTATCCCAATAATAGTTAATGAAAAGGGAATAAATTTTGATAATAGTATGGTATTCGTTGATGAAGGAAATAGAGTTTTAGTTTTTATAGATACTAAATCAATGAAATATGCATGTCCCGAATGTCCAGTTTATACTGAATGCGTTTATGGTTTGAAGAGAGTTGCAAGGGATATGGGGATTAGAATTGGAAATATTGATGAAAAAGGAAGATACGAAAATCTTCCATCAAAAATGTGGAATGTAGTTATAAATGATATTCTCTTAAAATATATTAATAATTTGAAGAGTATAAAAATTCCTATATTAGTCTCCTAACCAACCATGAGCAAATCCTAACATTTGATATAATGGGTTTAATCCTAAGATTAAAGCTATTGGAATCCAAATTATGAATCCTATTAATAGGTATAATGAAATTAAAGATAAATCCTCATATTCTTTTCTTGTAATAAAGTAAATAATTATTGATCCAAATGGACCTAATAGAAACATAAGACTTAACCATCTACTTGAATCTTTTCTTTTTATCATCAAATAAAATGTCGCAAAAATATAACCTAAACCGCCTAAAATTCCAGAGATTATCCAGAGTAATCCTAATTTACTTATCAAGATTTTATTATACATAAATTACTCCCTTGTTAAGTATAGATTCTAGTATAAGTTTATAAATATTTTCAATAATTTTTCTACATGAATATTGCCTTTTATCATTCATTCCTAATTCTTTTAGTAGTTCTTCATCTACATTACACCTTTTTCTAACGTCAAATATATAAAGTATTTTCCTATTTTTACTTAAAAATACTAAAATTGGCTCAAATTTTATTGCAAAATCTCTCTCGTCTAATTGAAACGAAACAATAATAGTAAAAGTTAATTTATTATCTTTATCTATTAAATTTATTTTTTTCAATTTTTCTAGAATATAGTAATAATAGCTTTTACTCATCTCAGCCTCTTTGTAATCAGGATTAACAATAACCTTCAAATATGCTTCTTTTTGAAACACTTTTTTGAATTCCTCCTTATTCATTAGCACAATGCTAGGGTTATCGCAAATGTCTCTTTTAACGTCTATACATGATTCATTTTTCATTACTAATATATAAGGATAAAACTTTTTTATTAGTTTCTAATGTTGTCATGTAAAGAATATTCTTTATGAAAAGTTAACAAAATTTTTATTCTTTCATTATTTTCTTTAGTTTGCCAAAACTACCACTGTAGAGAAATTAACTGTTAAATGCTAAATTTTTTGTAGGACTACTATCATTATAAATAAATAATAGTCCAATATTATAAGCAGACGAATGTTTATAATGATCAATTAATCTTTACTTATTTTAGAATAGGTGAAAATAAATGGATCTATTCATATTTGATAGAGTATTAGCAGCATTTACTATGGGTACACATATGCTTTTTACATACTGGGCAATAAGTCTACCATTCTTCATAGTATTCGCAGAATACTTAGGATACAAGAAAAACGATCCATATTACCTAGCATTAGCAAAAAGATTCTCCACAGTAATGGCTGTACTATTTGCAGTAGGTTCTGCAGCAGGAGCAGCAATAGCTGTAGAATTCATAACAGTATGGTACAAATGGATGTTCTTGGTCAATGAAGTAGATATATTACCTTTTGAAATAGAAGTTATGGCGTTCTTCTCAGAAGTAATATTCCTTTCACTTTACCTATATGGTTGGAATAAAATGAGCAGAAATGCTCACATGGTACTAGGAGCTTTAGTAGGAATGGGTTCTTCAGCTTCAGCTGTATTAATAGTTTTAGTAAATTCATGGATGAATACTCCTAACGGTTTTAATGTGGAAGCATACGTTCAATCTGGAGAATTAACCGGAATAAATCCTTTAGCAGCGTTATGGCCACCTGCAGCAACGGCAGAAGTTCCAATGGTATTAGCAGGAGCATGGTTCGTAGGATTCGGATCTCTAGTAGGATATTTCAGTTTCAGAAAAATATTTAGTAGACACTTAGATACACAATCTAAAGAATATTATAATAGAGGACTAAAATTAGCAAGTTATCTAGCAGCTTTAGATGCAATATTTTTAGGATGGGCAGGAGATAATGCAGGTAAAACATTATATCAGGTTCAACCTTTAAAATTGGCTACATTAGAAGGTGTAATGCAAACAGCTAAAGGAGCTCCAATGACTGTAGGACCAATTTCTATACCTGGTGTTTTATCCTTATTATCAACGTGGCCTCCTAATCCTAACGCTTTAGTATTAGGATATTCAAGCTTCGTTAGCAGTGTTCAAGATCCTATATGGTGGATGGCCCATGATGCTTATGATTTACATGCGACATTAGGTATACTAGGAGCTATTATTTTCTGGATATTAGCATTAGCATATTTGAAACCATCTTTCGGAAAAGCATTTAGCTGGTTAGGTTTAGACAATCCTACTGAAAAGAAACTACCATTATATGTATCATTCCTTATAGGCTGGCTACAATTAATAGCATGGGAATCTGGATGGGTAGCAGCAGAAACTGGAAGACAACCTTTCGTAATATGGGGACCTATGACTACTACTGGAGGATTATACACTATTCAAGCAGTAATGCTAACTAGTGAAGGATATAATACTAATCCTGACGTACTCCCGATAGGAATAGCTATAATGACTGCACTGGTAATAGCTGTGGCAGGAACATTATATATGCTAAAAAGATTATTTAGCGGTAAAGAGATCTCACAAGATGTAGCAAGTATAACAGTTTCTGGAATTTCTTCTACTCCACAAAATCCTCAATTACCTTCAATTAAATCTTCGGACTCACAGACATCTTCTCCTAGGAAGAGTGAAGTTAAATGATTTTTTCTATAATTCATGAGGTGATATAAAATGAATGGTTTCGTATTATTCTTCTTTATACCTCTGTCTTGGTTTGTCACTGTTTTTATGATAGAAGCAGGATCAATAGTAATGACTCCAATATGTAAATATGATAATTATAGAGAACAGATGATGTTAGTATTAGGATCTTTATGGGCTATTATAGCTACATCCTTAGTTTATCTAGTAGTATCATTAGACGGTATATTTGCTCCAGTAATGTATGCAACAGGTGAAGCGTTATTCGGTCTTTTAATGACTTTAATAATTATATTAGCATTTCATCATTATTTAATAGGCTCAGCTGAAGGAGCTGACGCATTAAATAGACATTCAACCTCTAAGCTATTCTTAACTCTTGCTATGCCTTTTGCTCTAATAGTAGCATTTATAGGGAATACTATATTTACTTCAGTATTCAGCGGATATGGAATAGGCCTTAAATTACCTTTAACTACTGTAGCTACTGTTCTAGAGAAAGGAGAATTACCTGCAGTTCTTCGTGCAGCTCCTACAACTCAAGTATTCTATCCTAACTTTAGTCAGATGATATTTAATGGATTTAACTGGGTATTCTTTATAGGAATTGTAATGTATGTAATGTACTTTACTATAGCGTTTTACGGGATAAAAGAGAGATTCTTAGTAGGTTTATTAGCTTTAACGTTAGCTAATGCATTAATTTTAGCTAGTACTGCTTTATGGTTGCCTACAGTATTTGATAGTGCAGTAGGAAATGCAGGATTCTGGATTTACGTAATACTAAGCTATGTGCTATTATACGCTACTACGCATTATAATATTCCATGGAGACAAGTATGGGTATTCTTCTTAACATTCCTTGGAAGTATGATGTTCGGTGCATTCACTCAAGGAGATATATTAGTTGATGCTGTTCCACCTAAAGGAATTCCAGCTTCATTATTACTAACTAATCCAACAACCTTAGCAGTTGGATCATTCGTATTAGCATTAGCTGGAATTCTGGTTGTAGGTGGAGTAACTGCAGTATCTTATGTTGTACTATATAAACAAGCCGTAGAAAAAGCCGAAGCTAAAAAACAAGTTGTTAAATAAAGATAAATATTTTTTTATCTATATTTTTATCTCTTTCCATATATTTTAAGTTATATCTTTTAATATACAATAGAGTTATCATATTTAACTACGTTTTTGACTTTCATTTATAAAAATTAATACATAGTTAGAGATATTTCGCATTATTTCTAATATATTTGTCTTAGAATTAACAGACTTTGACTGCTTTTATATAATTCTTTGATATCGATTTTACTCAAATTATCTTTGCTAAATATAAAAATAATTAATATAACTTTTGAGTTATAATAGAAAATAAGATTTTTAACATTACTGGGGGTTAAGGGGGCGGAAGTCTCATCAGAAGTTGGGGATGAATAGCCCCCTTATAGAAAGTTTTTATTTATAGTTATTAAAAATTTTATGAAATATGCGTTACAAACTCTAGGAGATTCACATTCAGTCTACTCACTCTACTATAAATATAAGTAGTAAAACATGGAAAAAACATTTGACAACGATAAAACAATAGACTTCCTAAAGAAACTAACATACGAAATTACTGAATCATTTGAAGTTGACGTTACTGAAATCAGTATACATAAAGACCACTTCCATAGGGTATTCAAAGCAAAACCAACACTAAACATACCAAGATACATAAACACAATAAAAACAATAACATCAAGAGAAATACAGAAAAACTTTCCAGAAGTAAAACTCTGGAAAGGACACTTATGGGCTTCATACTTCCTAGCTGGACAAGTAACACTCTAGGTGCTAAAACAATATGTTCAAAACCAAGGAAAAGAATAAGAATACTATAACCTTATTTTATAAGTATAGAATATACCCAGCACCCGAGGTAGAACAAAAACTCGTCAAAACGATGGAAACAGAAGCAAAAGTATACAACTCGTTATTGGATTACATAACAGAAAAGAAAAAACAAGGAACAAAAATAACACAACTTGATACACAAAAATTACTCAAGAACATGAAAGAAAAACATAAAGTATACTCAAAAGCTTTACAAATGATAAACAACATACTCTGATACAACATCAACGCTTTATCAGAACTAAAGAAAAAGGGAAAGAAAATAGGAAAACTAAGACACAAAAAGATATTCAAAATAATCTGGTACAACCAGTCAGGATTCAAACTACAAGGGGATAAACTCTATCTGTCGAAAATAGGAGAAATCAAAGTACTCTTGCATAGGCCAATACAAGGAGAAATAAAAGGAGTCATCATAAAGAGAAGTAAAACAGATAAGTGGTATGCAATATTTCAAGTTGAGCAAGAAAAACAACCGCTCGAGAAGACTGGCAAAGTAGTTGGTATTGATTTGCGTATTTTAACTCCTCAACAACTATCACATCATAATTTTTCACTAACCACGTTGTTACCTTGTGAATATAATCCCTAAGAGTATTCTCAAGCCTTTCATAAGCCTTAGCTAGCTTAACTCTAGCTTTCTCATAATTCCTTGAACCCTTTCTTCCTTCTCGATAACCTCCTCTGCAACAATTTAATCCTTTCCTCCCTCTTATCTAACAGTTTAGGATTCTCAATCACAATACCATCACTCGTTGTAACAAATTTCTCTACGCCTAAAGGATGGTGTTAGATTCTTTCGGTAGGTTGAGGAAGCATATTCTTTATTCTAAGTTTTCGTCTTTTCTCCACCAACTTTTCTACAAGGCTGTAAGAGCTGGTAGGAAGGTGGTGGAGGTAGATCCAGCGTATACGTCGCAAACGTGTTCTAGGTGTGGGTATAGGGTGAAACTTAGTTTATCTGTCAGAATATTTCATTGTCCTAATTGTGGTCTTGTAATAGACCGTGATTATAATGCTTCTTTGAATGTTTTGAGGGATGGGGTTGGGACTGCCTTTCTGCCTGTGGAGGGGAAACCTCTACTGTACGTCACCTTTCATGAGGTGGTGTATAGTAAGTTTCCCCTGAGAAGCAGGAAATCCTCACCGGAGGTGGGAATGCTCCGTCGTAAGGGCGAAGTAGTTCACAAGTCTCTTATTCCAGTATATTTGGAATAATCCTTATAATTTTTCAATTCTTCTAAAATGTTATTCCATGAAGACTGTACATTAATGTTCTGATTAAATAATATATTCTCTTCATCATTGTTGTGATCTAAAACAATCTTAATATATCTTTCTGCCCAATCTTTTCTTTTTTCCTTTATTATAGAATTTCCGTATTTTTCAATTAATAGATGATCACTATGAAAACGCTTTGCAGCATCACCATAAAATAGAAAAATATATTTGTCCTCTATTTTTGCATGCCAATTAATTATAAATTCATGAGTTTCTTGCAAAAGGTAAAAAGCATCATTATCACAGTTATTCAAGAGTCTTTCAATTATAGAAAATCTAACTCTAAATATAGCATGTTCAAATTTCAATAAATCAATCGGATTATTTATAAACATATACATGAATTAACATATGTCACGTTATTTAACTTTTCTTACATAAGTTATGTTTCATAATAAAAATTCGTGGCATCAGGATAGTCTTTCAAGTATAAAATCTTCAATGTTCACTTTGGCCTAAACGATAGATTCAAAAAGATATAAAATATCTTACTAGTACTTATTTAATTAGAGAAACTTAAGGGAGCATCTATGCTATACTTTTATACTCCTAAATTCTTAAATATCAATTATTTATCAAATATTAAGCTAATCTCCTATTTTTATCTTAATTACAGTAAATAGATTAATGAGATCGATAGGAATTACTATCATAAAATGTAGATACTCTATAATAAGGAAAGAGTAATAATTTACTGAACTGTTTAGATAGACTACAAAACAACAAAGCTTCATTATTTTTATAATATAATACAAAAATATTAACTTAGAATAATAAAGAAAGAAAAAATATTTTATCTTTATTCTTTTTATCCTGCTAATGACTGCAGTAGACTTGTTAAGAGACTTAATACTGCTTGTAGTAGTTGTTCTAATAGTTGGAACATTACTTGTAGTATATCGGTTAATGCGTTTGTTGCGCTCATTTTTGGTCTATTTTATCTCTATGTATAGCAGATATAAATAGTTTATCTTATCATAAATTGTTGATTATTTGTTATTTCTATCAATATAATACTATAAATTTCTATATTAGAACTGATACTTACTAGTAATAAACTTCAAAAGATGCTTTACTTAAAAATTCTATATAAATTTTTCTTGTACATATCCTTTTATATAATAATTGCCTTATATCTTCTATTTTAGGATATTTACGCAAAGATTTGAAATCTAATATTTAAATAATTTTTATCATATATAAAAATTCATTTTAAGTTATGTAGATTATCTTTTTAATATATTACTACATTTATAAGTTATATTTTCCAAATGATAAACAGATAGTATAATAAAGAAATTTTTTTATAGTATTACTGCTATTTTTAAAATGATAAAAAATGTTCTTCATAGACAGCCTAATAGGACTAGATTCAGCACTAAACGGACTACTAACATCTTTAGCAGACCTACTACACAACCTACTAGCATTAGTACTAGAATTGCTACAAACATTATTAGGTGCTCTAGCAAGCCTCTAAAGGAATTTAAGAAAAAAGGTAATTTCTTTTTTATTTATATCGTATTTAATAAACTTCACATAAAAAGTATCTTTTATAATTATCTAAAATGTTATAAAGATTATTTGCTCTTTTAAACTAATATTAGATACATCTTTACGATTAACGAAAAATGTTTCAAAAAGTTTACTAAAAGTTAAGAACAAAAGAATAAATCGAGAAAATTAAATTCATTAACTACTTTTGTCCAGATAATTCTTGACTACTTTTCTTAAGGCTCTTCTAAGTATTTCCTCTAAAGTTGGCGCACTTATACCTAACTTCTCAGCTAATTCTGACATTGAAATTTTCCTATCATCATCAAAATATCCTAATTTAAAAGCCATCTTCAATATTTCCATTTGTCTTTCTGTAAGCTGATTTTCTTCTATTTCCATTATGCTCATAACCGTAGATTTTACTCCTATATCGTTTAGTTTTTTCAATAAATCTTTTAATGAGCTCATATTGGGAATTAAAAGATTATAGATTAATGCTTTTTCTCCTACTACTTTTACTTTTTCAACAACAACATCTGATGAGTAAAGAAGTTTACATACAGCACAACCACTCGTTCTTATCCACACTTTACTATCACTAAGTCTCATAGTTTTTAATGATGCTAATCTTAATTTTTGATATTGAGTATTATCTAAATCATCAAAATTAACTATATGATCTGTAACATTGTCTCCTAGTTTTACATTTTCTACAAATGCGTTTAGGTTAAGCGATGAAATTAATTTCATAACTTCGCATGGATGGTTTTCTATTACTATACTCGCTTCTAGAGGAGATTTCTTCATGCATTTTTCTTTTCTTCTTCATTTAATAATCTTTTTTCTAAAAACTCCTTTAATGCCACAGCATTATTATAAGGTGAAGTGGTTGCGTATAGTAATGTCACATTGTTTCCGTCTTTTACTAACTTCAACAAACCAGACAATTTAGGATTTTGATTCAATTCCTCAAAGTATTTCTTCTTAAATTCTTCCCATTTCTCTGGATCATGATTAAACCATTTCCTTAATTCTTCTGACGGAGCAATTTCCTTTAACCAAAGATCAATCCTATCTTTTTTAACTCCTCTAGGCCATAGTCTATCAACTAGTATCCTCAATCCATCATCTTTTTCTATAGGATCATAAATCCTCTTTATTTTTATCATGATAAAAAAATTCTTTATAAAAGTAAATAAGCATTACACCTTATTTTTTAGCAAAACTTGCCTTAAAGTTAAAATGAAGAAGGAAAGAATTCCGAATCCTTGAAGTGGAGCAGATAGTATTAAGAACGAATAATTTACTCCAAGATCATAGATTATCCTCATCATTAAACCAGAATTCATCAAAATGTAAGGAATGTATGAAGGTTTAACTGAAACTTTACCAAAAGCATTTACAAACATATCCATTAAGACTACGTCAACTCCAAATACAGTATTAAACAAGAATCCTACTGCTATACTATGTATAAAGATATCATAATTAGCATAGAATATAATTGAGGTAAGGAAGAAAATCCAGGCTGTAGTTAAGTGAAGAATTGGATATTTTCTTCCTTTGAATTTATACAACTTAGATGAATGAAACGATAGTAACCAAGCTAAGAATAAAAGTGCTTCACCATAAAAGCTTGAATATGATATTATTCCTAAAGTAAGAAATATAAAGGCTAACGCTATTTCACTGTCGTTAATTTTAGCCCTAGTAACTAGTGCTAGATCTCTAGACATGACTGCAAATATTACACCTATAGGAAAGAATAAATTAACGTAAGGTATTACATATCCTAAACCTATTTGAAATGACAAAATAATTATTGTAATTATTAATGAAAATAATAATAACCAGTTATAAGTAGAAGGTTTTAATCCTATTTTAGAATAATTCAGATACGTTTGAGAATATAAAAGTAATATAGAAATAGATATGATCTCAAGAAACATGGAAAATAAAATTGAAACAAAAAACGAAGATAATGAAGCTATTATAGTCAAAGCAGTAAAAGAAATAATTAGATTATTATTAGCAATTTTACCAGACCATTCCACACTTAAAGCTACTAATATCTCATTCCCTATCAAAGCTCCGAAAAATCCATAAATCATAATAAACCAATGAGAAGGAAATAAGCTAGATGTAGGATTTGATGGAAAACCTTGCATACTCATGAACTCAAATACTGCTGGTATTCCGCTAGTTAGCATTAATCCTATTCCAGAAAGCATTAATAGAAGAGGTAAATTTAACCTCATAATCCTAAAGTTATTTGTAGAGTTTTTTTATCCAACACCTTATTATTTAGGTTTCTGATGTAAGGAAACTTCTATTCTATTGGATTATTCTATTCATAAGCACACAACTTCTCTCTAAAAGAGTTTATAATAAAAGAAGATATATTCTTCATTATATTTAAGCTACAAAATCAATTACATAATCTATTTATAAAGAGTATCAAATTTCTCTTGTCTTTAAAAAGTCAGAAAATAATATTAAAAAATAGTACGTGGAGTATTTGAAAATTGAGGTTTTTCTCCCAATCAGAGCAATTCGTTGAATCAACGTAAAGTAATCAAATAGTACACAAACTGTTAAAAAATAATTAAATTTGGATCTATACGTTTATGGTGGTTTTACGTCTATTGCTGCTACTGGACATACGTTAACGCAGGCCATACAGAATATACAAGCTTGCTCATTAATTGGATCAGCCTTCTTCTCAGAAGCAGGATGACCAGGCGTATCATACCATTGAAACACATTAACAGGACACGCTGTTATACAAGAACCATCAGCAATACACAAATCAAAATCTACACCAACAATAGTACCATGAATTCCAAGAACTTTTGGCGCTTCTACTGGACCATACACTTTATGCCCCTCATGCTCTCCCGCTTGAGGCCTACTCGTCCTGTAATTCGGATCTATACCCATTAAATCACCAATTATAAACTGGGTATAGTTTAAAATATTTTAAACCCCTAATATTTTCGGGATATAATAGCAATGTTAATTAACGTAAAATGTCTAAACATTCTTAGTCTAAACGATTATCAAATTAACATTAAATCATGTTAACCTTTCTAATTATAAAAAAATACTATCGATTTATTTTTTATCGGATTAAATAAGCAATTATTTTATTTATCAATATATACGTAATATTTTGAAAGCGATTACGTTTTAGTTTTATAAAGATTTTTGCAAGAGTACAATATGTTTGTTCTAAGACAAGGTTTTACTATATAAAAATTTTCTTCTTTCTCGTCTAGAAGCACCTAAAAGATTAGGACAAATATATTTTTAATCTGTAATTAAGGATTTCATATGACCTTGAAAGTTAGAAATGAAGCGCTTTATGGTGTAGGAGTTTTATCTTATATAGTAAGTATTATTCCGTTTATTGGAATAAACTTATTTAAGGCACTTATACTTATTCCTATATTAGCATATAACTTACCAATAATGGAATATTTACAGCCAAAAGCAATGGTACTTAAGCTTGGCAAAAAGGAGATTTTGTTAGCTATACTCGCTGGTATTCCTTATCTATTTTTCCTTAATTTTTTTGCTATAGTTCCAGTATTTTTATTGTTACTCACTTTCTTTCTTTACTATAAGAAGAACACTATGATGGGCACTGTTATGGGTACTACTTTCGTAGCTTCATTATCTATTTTTTGGGCTTATTCTGTTCATGCATTTTTTGTTCCTGCAATATTCTGGACTTTTTACATTTTTGCTGGAGCACTTTTTGTTGAATATAAAATACCTTATAGAAAATTAAAGAAGAATGATGTCATATTTACTTGGATATTAATCTTGATAATTCTTTTAATTCTTAGTATGAAATTCGATTATTTATTGCTTTTAGCTTTAATAGAACCTTCTATTAGATTCCTATTACCTGGAGATAAATTAAAATCAATGAAGGAATTACCAGAATTAGGGAAAAGAGGAGCTAAAAGAGATTTATTATTTGTTGCATTACTTATAGTATTTTCGTTAGCTAAATTAGTAGTTTGAAAATAAAAATAAGATATATTCATTTTATTATTGTTCCAGCTTTTTGTCTTTAACTCCCTTTTTCATTAACTAGGCTAATATATTAGTCGTGATTAATTTAAATTAAAAATGACAAAATATTATTATGATTCCGATAAGCGTTATAGCTACTGATACAGGTACAGTTTCTTTTTCTATAAAAGGTCATTTTAATAAGGAGAAGCCAAGCAATTTTAGCGAAGATTTTAGACCAGTAATTACGTGGAATTTGACTTATAAATGCAATCTTAAATGTTTACATTGTTATATAAATGCTTCTCCAAATGGAGATAATGGGCTTAGCACTGAAAAAGCTTTAGACTTGGTAGATCAGTTTTCTGACTTGAAAATACCTCTAGTCATAATGAGTGGAGGAGAACCTTTAATGAGAAACGATTTTTTTACAATTGCAGAGTACGCGTCTAAAAAAGGATTAAAATTAGCTTTGTCTACTAATGGTACATTAATTTCTGAAAAAGTTGCTAAAAAATTGAAAGAATTAAATTTCATGTATATAGGAATAAGTTTAGATAGTTATAATCCAGAATTTCACGATAAGTTTAGAGGGGTTAATGGAGCTTTCTCAATGACTATAAGAGGAATACAAAACGCTATTAATGCGGGATTAAATGTAGGATTAAGATTTACAATAACTGGAATGAATATTGATGATATCGACAATTATTTCGATTTAATATTAAAATTAGGTATAAAGAGGGTTACATTTTACCATTTGTCAGCAAGTGGAAGAGGAAAAGATCTAAAAGAATGGAGTTATTCTCCTTCACAATATCAAAAATTCATGGATAAACTTCTTGACTATGCATTTAAATTAAAGGGAAAAGTAGAAATTGAAACTACACTAGGAACATATGACGGAATATATTTAGCTAATAAATTAAGCAAAAACGAAAATGAACTTTCAAAATATTTGAAATTTGTTGAAAGTACTGGAGGATGCGGAAGGAAAATGATTTCTATTTATCCTAATGGTGACGTTTATCCTTGCCAATTCATTGATTTTGTAAAATTAGGAAACGTAAAAGAAAAGAAGTTAAAAGACATACTAGTAAATATACCAGATTTCTTTATTCATACTGATAAATATGTAGAATGCGATTGTAAATACAAACAATACTGTAAAGGAGGAGATAGAGCCAGAGCGTACTATTGGAATCAAAATATGTATGGAGACGATCCATTATGCCCTTTGAAAGAGCTCCACATTTAGTATTCTGGGAGTTAACTAAATCATGCCCACTAACTT
Source organism: Acidianus manzaensis (assembly GCF_002116695.1). NCBI lineage: Archaea > Thermoproteati > Thermoproteota > Thermoprotei > Sulfolobales > Sulfolobaceae > Acidianus > Acidianus manzaensis. The sequence continues at coordinate 2,557,284 of NZ_CP020477.1, read as the reverse complement.
GTAAGCATTGCAGAGCTGATTCTATCAAAAATCAATTACCTGACGAATTAACAACTGTAGAAGGTAAGAAATTATTGGAAGAAATTGCAGAATTTGGAAAAATTGTAGTAGTATTCACTGGAGGAGATCCATTAAATAGAGAAGATGTTTTCGAATTAATGGATTACGCTAAATCCTTAGGACTAGTAGTTTCTATAGCTCCTGCTCCATCTTATAATCTTACTGAAGAGAATATAAAAAGAATAAGAAATTCTGCCTTATATATGTCCATAAGTCTTGATGGAGCTAAAGAGACTACACATAATTGGCTAAGAGGTTTTGGAAGTTATAAGTACGCTATTCAAGGAATAAAATTAGGCCTAAAATATGGTATTCAAGTTCAAGTAAATACTGTAGTGTGGAAGAAAAGTTATGAAGAACTTCCAGAAATGGTAAAACTATTGAAAGACCTTGGAGTAAAAGTATGGGAAGTATTCTTCTTAATTCCAGTAGGAAGAGGAAGTATAGAATTGGATATTCCAAGAGAGAAGTATAAAGAGGTAATTAATTTTCTGATTGAAGCTAGCAAATATGATTTAGTTGTAAGAACTGTTGAAGCTCCATTTTTCAGAAGAGCTAAATTAGAAGGAGGATCATCCTCAGAATTATCTAAGAGATTGAGAGATTTACTAGGAGAACCTACTGGAAAATTAGATAAAAGTATAATGCCTACTAGAGATGGTTCTGGAGTAATATTTGTATCATATAATGGAGAAGTATATCCTAGTGGATTCCTTCCATTATCTTTAGGAAATGTAAGAGAAAAAAGCATTGTAGAAATCTATAGAAATTCTGAACTTTTAAGGATGATAAGAGAAGGAAAACTAAAGGGAAAATGTGGTCAATGTCAATATACTAATATCTGTGGAGGAAGTAGAGCTAGAGCTTATGCTGTCTATAATGATCCTTTGGAAGAAGATCCAGCTTGTCCGTATTAATCTTTATTTTTTTGTTAAATAAAATTTTAAGCTAATAAAGAATCGATTCAATTTGTTCTATTTTATAGAATATTACAAATAAACTAGATTACATTTTAATGTTAGAAAGTTTTAAATATCAATTAGGATAACCCTAAATCTAGATATTATGATAAGTTTAAGTATGTTATTAAATCCACCTAATGGATTATCCTTATCTGAGATAATTATTTTTTCTTTAATATTAGGTATGTTACATGGTATTACACCCGACGAACATACTTGGCCAATAACATTTAGTTATGCTATAGGCAAATATAGCACAAAAGGAGGAATGAAAGCAGGATTTTTATTTTCCTTAGGATTCATGATTCAAAGAGCATTCTTAACTACATTGGGATTTATAGGTTTAGCAACTGTTTATAAGGAATATAACCTAGATGGACCCGTATATGCAATAGTTGGAATAGTGATGGCTATCGCTGGATCTTATATATTGAAAGGTAAATATTTGCATTTACCTATAGATAGATTACTAGGGCATGAAAAATCAAATAATACAGAACTACGTGATGTACCCCTAAAGATGACTATAGTTCATGGTCTTATCGCAGGATTTGGTTTTGGAGCATATGCAACCATAATAACTTTCATTCTTGCACCACAAGTACCATCTTTAATATTCGCACCATTACCAGGATTATTTTTTGGGTTAGGAACTATGATAATGCAAATAATATTTGGCATTATCTTCGGAAATATACTTAGAATGAAAAAAACTAAGTGATATTCAAATCTCATATATAGCTAGAAAAACTGCAGGCAGAGTATTATACTATGGAGGAATTGTTTTCTTAGCCGTTGGATTATTAATAATTGCATTACCACCTATAGATAACTTTGCTATATCTACTGGAAATCCTATACCTAATTTAGATGCAATTAATATAGGATTTTTATTGGTGATAACAGTGGTAGGAATTCTAGGAATTGCTAGTATTATAACGAGTTTAAAGGAAGTTAGTAAGATATCTAGCTAAAATTCACAATTTAATACATAATACGATTTGGATAAAAATTATTTAAAAATTAAATCTCCATGATATGGGACTAAAATCTCGTAGTTTAATGAAAGTAAGTAATTAAACGATTTTAATGCTTTTTCGTAATCCCAACAGAAGAATTTTATCGGTGGTCTGATAGTATTTTCCGTATTTCTAATAGCATCTCCTACAATTAATATTCCTTGGCCAAACAAAGCTATATGCCCTTTTGTATGACCAGGAACATGAATTACCTTAAAACCAGCTAACTCTTCTCCTCCTTTTAGCTTAACATCAACTGTAGGAGTAGGCGCATTTATATTTTCTATTCTTTTTACTGTCTTTTCTATTTCCTCTTCATCAATAGGAAACTCTCTTTTAATTTCTTCTGTGTTTAGTTTTCCTGATGAATTGAAACTTTCCAATTCGTGGGCATAAATTTTTGCCTTTGATATTCTCTTTATATATTCTGCATTACCGTAATGATCTGGATGTTCATGTGTTATTACAATATCAGATATGTCTTCTATTGAATATCCCCACGATTTAAGGTAATTTTCTAGAGTAACTAGATTACAAGGTAAGCTTGTATCTATTATCATTAATCCTCCGCTAGGTCCTTTTTCTACAACTGTTACGTTATGATTTAATACCGTTCCAAAAAAGTTTGGTTCTAAAAGTTCAGCTATTCTTACATTATTCTTTATCTTGACCATTGTTAAACCTCGGGATTAATTCTATTGGTACGTCAATTTTCTTTAATTTCAATTCATTAAGATTCTTTCCATTAACTTTGATTACTTTTTCTGCAATCATATCACAGTATTTACACTCTTCACAACTTCTTGTTTCACATTTATTATATTTGAAGTAACCTAACCAATTTGGAGGAAATTCAGAATTATTCACTACAACTTTAGTTAGAATCTCATATTCGTTATCTTTTTCTCCTAATTTTTCTAATACTTTTGGCACAGCTCTACCTTGTGGATAACTTACTATATCTAGCAGATTTCCATCATATTTCCTTTCAGAGTACGCTTTTATTACTTTTACTAGCCAATCTGTCTTTTTGTTTCTTCCAGCTATTTTAAATCTATCAATTCCTATCTCTTCATAATAATGAAGGTCTTCTGGCCTTATCCACCTCATTCTTATTATGTTAGCTATATCGTTCCTAACATCAGTAGCACAGAAGAGTATAGGATATTCGAACCATACTCCTTTAGGCCCATCTTCCATTGATAGATTAGAACTTACTATATCATGAGATCTTCTATATGGACATCCCCATAAGCAAGAATTATTAGTTAAAACCTCTACATCAACACCGTGCGTTTTCCCATATTTTGCTACTTCCTTTAATAAATCAAAATTTCTATTATCGTCTTCATGCATTATGATAGTATTTACTCCTAAATTTACGTACTCTTCTACTTCCCTAATATTATAAACTCTAGAATACGAAGAGACTGAAACTTCCATGTCAGGATATTCCTTTTTTATTAATTTGATCAAAAATGGCATAGCAACGATAAATCCATCTACTCCAGTTTTAACTAAATAATCTACCTCTTCTTGAACTTTCCTAACGAAAGTTTCATCGTACTCTTTTCCGTTTAAGGTAGCAGTATTCATAGTATATAGGAATTTTATTTTTTGAGAATGAATAATGTCTAGATGTTGTTTAAATCTATTCTCATCAATTTGAGGCAAAACGAAAGAAGCTCTACCATGACCAGTTATTGTTTTAGTATGACTTCCAAACATGTATTTTACTGGATATTCCTTAATTTTTTCAATAAGCGAATCGTCAAAATTTGTGCCTACAACTAGTCTCATAAAATCATTTTGTCTAGTTTATTAAAAAATCTTGCTGATATTAACACAGTTTAACAATAAAATTAAATTTTAATGATGAAGTTAGTTAATAAAAATGACATGATGTACAAAAGGAGATTTTTCTAGTATATATTATATAATGAAATAGTGTGTACTATTTGAATACTTTACGTAGCTCTACTAATAATTCTGATTGAGAGAAAACCTCAATTTTCAGACGCTCAGCAAACTAATAATGAAAGATCAATTATAAAATTTTGAACTTATATTAAATTTGTTTAAAAACATATAGGTGACTCAAATACATGATATATCTTTTGTCCATGATTAATAAAAGAATTTATATATAGTTATAATAATATAAAGTAATTCAATAACCTTAAAAATAGTTGTATTTTATTTTTTCTAATTATTTTAGAATCTAAGAAAAAATCATATTCAAAAGTTCAAACAATAATTAACAAGGTTAATTGAAATTCTGTTACTATATTCTAAAGAAGCATTATCATCTATTTCAGAGAAAATTATAAGTGTGATACAGTTTGCTTAAAGAAATCTCCTTACGAGGCAGAGGAGGACAAGGAGTAGTAACTGCAGGAGAACTTTTAGTTAAAGCCTCAATTTTAGAAGATGAATATGGACAATCTATTCCATTTTACGGTGGAGAAAGAAGAGGCGCTCCAGTAGTAACTTTCGTAAGACTGTCAGAAAATCCTATTCTTCTTCATAGAGAAGTTTATAATCCCGATGGAGTAGCAGTTTTCGATCCTTCGCTTCTTTCAATTTTGAATGTTACAGAAGGATTAAAGGATACGGGCTTTCTCCTAGTAAATACTTCAATACCTAAAAAATTGGTAAAAAATGAATACATAGTTGACGCTACTACTATAGCTAAAAATTTAGGATTAACCATTGCAGGATGGGCAGTCGTTAATACTGCTCTTATTGGAGCAATATCAAAAATTTTAGGAAAACCGTCATTAAAATCTCTCGAAGAGGCTATAGAAGAAGAATTTGAAGGAAAATTAGGAGAATTAAACGCAGAAGCAGCTGAATTAGGCTATAAAGAGGTGAAAAAAGTTGATTAACGTACCAGAAGGAATACCAATAGCTAGACCTAAATTAGGGTCTGCTGGAAAAACAGGAACCTGGAGACTAGATAAGCCAGTAATAAATTATGATAAATGCACTAGATGCAGGCTTTGTATATTATATTGCGTAGAAAATACTATTGATATGAAGGAAGATCTTTTTCCATTAATTGATTATGATTATTGTAAAGGATGCGGTGTATGTGCACAGGTATGTCCTACTCATGCAATTGAAATGGTTTCAGAGGTGAAATAAAAATGCAGGTTTTAAAAAGAAAAAGTTTAGCCTTAGTAGGAAATCATGCAGTAGCTTATGCAGTAAAGCAAGCTAAACCTCAAGTTCTTTCAGTATTTCCAATAACGCCTCAAACTACTATGTTAGAAAAATTAGCTGAATACGTTAGTAAAGGAGAACTTAAGGCTGAAATGATAAGGGTAGAGAGCGAACATTCTGCCATGGCAGCAGTTTATGGTGCAGCAGTAGCTGGAAGTAGAGTATTTACAGCTACGTCATCTCAAGGATTACTTTACATGACTGAAATGATATATTGGGCTGGAGGTCAAAGAGTTCCTATAGTAGCTGCAATAGCTACTAGAGCTCTGGCTGAGCCATGGACAATTTGGGATGATCATCAAGATTTTATAAGTAAAAGAGATGCAATTTGGATTCAGATGATGGCAGAAAACGTTCAAGAAGCATATGATATGACATTACAAGCATTCAAAATTTCTGAAGATCAAAGAGTTATAATGCCAGTAATGATGGGATTTGACGGATTTATTCTAACTCATACTATGGAAAGAGTAGAAGTATTAGAAGATTCTGAAGTAGATTCTTTCTTACCTCCTAGACAATTCAATCTAATTGATTTTTCAGATCCAGTAGGAGTAGGACCAATAGCAACACCAGATGAGTATATAAAAATAAGGTATGAGGCAAAGAAAGCAATGGAAAGATCTAAAGACGTAATAAGAGATATAATGAAAGAATACGAAAAAATCAGCGGTAGAAAATACGATTTAGTCGAATGCTATAAATGCGAAGATGCAGATTACGTAATAGTAAGTATGGGAGCGTGGAGTAGTGATGGAAAAGTTGCAGTAGATAGATTAAGAAATAATGGAGAAAAAGTAGGATTACTTAAGATTAGAGTGTTCAGACCATTTCCTAAAGAAGAAATCAGAGAAAAATTAAAAGATGTAAAGGCTGTAGTAACGTTTGATAGAGCTTATTCTTTTGGTTCTGGAGGAATATTAGCAAATGAAATTAAGTCAGCGTTATACGGAAATAACATCCCAGTACATAGTGTTATTGCAGGTTTAGGAGGAAAAGATGTAAGACCATTACATTTCCAGAACGTTATTGAAGATTTAATTTCAGGAAAATTAGAAGAGGAGAGGTGGATATTATGAGTTTAATCACAAATCCTAGAAGAATACCAAAATTATATAGAGGAAATGCAGCATGCCCAGGATGCCCAATACCTAAGGAATTAGATATATTAATCGAAGAGTTAGGAGAAAAGGCAGTACTAGTTGTGCCTGCTTCGTGCACTACAGTAATTATGGGAGACACTACTGGAATGCCTTCTACTATTCCAGTAGTTCATAGTGCTTTTGCAGCAGCTTCGCCTATTGCTTCTGGGATAGTTAGGAGTCTTAGGATGAAAGGAGATAATGACTCCATAGTAGCAGTATGGGCAGGAGATGGTGGTACTGCTGATATTGGATTTTCAGCGATAAGTGGTTCAGCTGAGAGAAATGAAGATATCTTATACGTATGTTATGATAATGAAGCTTACATGAATACTGGAATACAAAGATCGAGTTTGACACCTAAAGGTGCATGGACTACAACTACTCCGGAAGGTAAAAGAGAGTTTAAGAAACCGATGCCATTCATAATGGCTGAGCATAAGATACCTTATGTAGCAACAGCTTCAGTAGCTTATCCGTTCGATTATCAAAACAAAGTTAAAAAAGCTAAGCAGATAAAAGGATTTAGATACGTTCATTTACTTTCACCATGTCCACCAGGCTGGAGATTTGACTCAAGTTTAACTATAGAAATAGCTAAATTAGCTGTAGAAACTGGAATATGGCCCTTATTCGAGATAGAGAATGGGGAATTCCGTCTAACTAGCATAAGCAAAACCCTAATAGATAAAAAGAATAGAAAACCAGTAACTGAATACTTAAAATTACAAGGAAGATTCTCTAAGCTAAATGAAAAAGAAATAAAGGAAATAGAAGATAGCGTAGATGAACTCTGGGAAGAAATAAAATCGTATATAAAACAATAGATCTTTTTTATTTTATATATTATCATAAAATAATGTTAAGCAAAAATAATAGGAAGATTACTACTAATTCATCTCCATATAAAATTTTTAGTAAAAGTTAAAAAGTAGATATTAAGGTTCGCAGTAGTTCAGTAATATCTTTCAACTAGCAAAATATATAATTTGATTTTAGAGCATAATTTTTATATTCTAGTAAAAGTTATAAATTCAATAAATATGTTTTAATTACTATAAAATATAAATTAAAAGAGGGTAAAGATAATTAATCTTATCTTTTAACTATCTAAAAATATTTGTGATAGATAATATAAAAGTGATCCTAAAATTACCTAAAAGTTTTTATATCCTATATCATAAAATTTCATAACCATGGTAAAATATTGTCCTAGGTGTGGAACGCAAAATCCAGATGATGCAGTTTTCTGCTATAATTGTGGATATAAATTCCCTCCAATGCAACCAATTCAACCAGGAGAAGCATCACCGTACTCTCAACCTCCTACACAGCCTAATCAGCCTCCACCATATTATCCATCAAAACCATCAAAAATACCTTTAAAGAAAATTATAACTGGAGTAGTAGGCGCAGTGATTGCGGTAATCGTAATTCTAGCTGTAGTACTAGTAGTCTTACCTCACCCAGCATTAGCTTATTCAGCTTCCCAGGCAAAATCCACATTTGGAGGCACTTGGCAAATACTAAACAATGAATCAGGAACAATAACATATAGTAACGGCATATTTACAATCTCATACAATAATGGTACAACAATGAAGCATAATGTTTCTAAGTATATTTCCGGGCCTTTACCAAATGAGAAGTATTTTGAGGAATTTGAGGAATTAGCTGGAAAAATTAATGGAACAAAAGTATACCTATATATTACTAAATGTATTTACTCAAATTCATCAATACCTAAGTCCATCTATGCGTCTGACTATCAGGGTAGTTCGATCCATGGCGATATAAACGGTTATAATTATACTTATATACAATATACCTTTTTCGGATATCCTTTTGAGAGTGAAATAATAGCATACAGCGGAAATACGTTAATAATTATCAAAACTTCAAACTTTGGTCCTGATGAATCGCAAATGGTTTCTGTACTTTCAGCTATAACATAAAATTATAATTTTTTTATCATCTTTTATTTTGGGATAGAATTTATATACTTAAAGAAGACGATTAAACTCAAATGTATGAGTTTCAAGGAGTTATAGGTTATTTTTCAATTTTAGGTTTAATGATTTTAGAAGGAATTGGTTTTCCAATTCCCAGCGAAATAATAATGCCATTAACTGGATATTATTCTCATCAAGGCTCATTAAACCTTTTTCTTGCTGTTCTAGTAGGTTCTTTAGGTAGTTTAACTGGATCAATTATAGATTATTTTATTGGATTAAAACTTGGACTTCCATTTTTAAAGAAATATGGAAAAATATTTAGATTAACTGAAGATAAATTAGAAAGGTTAAATGGTTGGTTTGCTAAACATGGAAGCTTATCAGTTTTTTCCTTGCGTTTTGTTCCAGAAATTAGGGCATTAATTTCTTTTCCAGCAGGAATAGCTAGTATGAGCCTCTTAAAGTTCATAGTATTTACATTTGCTGGTCACATAATTTGGGATTCTGTTCTTTCAGTTTTAGGATATATTTTCTATAATCAAATAAATTACGTTATAATGTTAGCTGAAAAATCGGATTATTATATTCTTGGTGCTTTTATAGTAGTCTTAGTAATAGGAATAATTTACTGGAAATTTAAAAAATAATTATAGCAAGTCAGCTAAATGTTTTGGTTTTAATCCCATTTTAAGGAATGCTATGGAACATGATGGATTAGTTGAAATAACTGTAGTCAATCCACTTTTCATTACTTTCTCTTTTTTAGTCATCATAATTTTTTCTGACATCTCTTTATGAAAGATAAAATAATCTCCTCCTGCACCGCATTCATATGATGGCTCCTCTGACTCTTTAATTTTAACTCCCATCTTAGATAAAACCTGCCTAGTGTATTTATTTAATCCTAACAAATTAGCATGACAAGGTTCATGTACTGTAACTTCACCTTCTATAAAAGGCAATGGCACATCCATTTTAATAAGGAATTCTCCAAAATCATAAACGTTCAATCCATTTTCTTTCATATGCGCTGTACAATTTGATGATAATGATATAACTGTCTTTCCCTCAAATTCTTTTCCTACTTTTGAAATTAATTCTTTTGATCTATTCTTTTCTCCTACGTGTTCATGTGCTAATCCGCAACATCCATTAAGTATTTCTACTGTATAGCCTTGTCTTTTCAGAAAATTCAATGCTTTTTCTACAGTATCTCTAAAGAATACTGAAGTTATGCATCCCGGAAAGAGGATTATTTCAGGATTTTTATCAGAATACTCCAGAGGTTTATTAGCTTTTACTTCTTTTATTATATTAAACATTTGAATTAAACTAGGTTTTTCTAAAATTTTTAGCATTATTTTTTCTAAAGGATTAGCTTTTCTTACAGATGTAATTATTTCTGAGTATTTTACTCCACTAGGACATGCTAATTCGCATCTTCTGCAGTATACGCAAGTATCTAATCCTTCACTGGGAATTCCTAATTTTACTGCTGTTATTCTTCCTCTTGGAGAATGAATTTCTGATCTAGTTACTGAGTATGTTGGACATGCTTCTAAGCAAAATCCGCAGTGAACGCATTTATTTAACTCTTCTTCTAATCCCATTCCCAAATAACCTCTAATTCTTTTTTATTTGCTTTGCATCCACCGAACATTTTGCATGGATTAAATAATCCTTTTTCGTCAAAAGTTTTCTTAATTCTTTTCATTACTTCGATGTCTTTCTCTGAATAATAAATATTGAAATATTTTATTTTCTCTATTCCTATTCCATGTTCTCCAGAAGGAATTCCTCCTTCATTTATCACTTCTTTCTCTATTTCATCGCTAGCTCTAAAAGCTCTGTAAAAACTATCAAAGTCATTTGGATCGTAGGATATTAAAGGATGAAGATTTCCATCTCCTGCATGAAATACATTAGCTATGTATACGTGATACTTTTCTCCAATTTTTGATATGTTTTCTAATGTTGTCGATAATTTACTCCTTAAAACATTACAATCTAATGTAACGTAAGCTGGGCCTATTGCACCCATTGCTGGAAATGCCCCTTTTCTAGCATTCCATACTTTTCCTTCATCATCTGGGATTATTATTTGACCATTATTATTTTCAATTATTTCCTTTACTCTCTTTTCTTCTTCCTCTAACTGGATTTGGCTATCATCTAATTCTATTAATAGCATAGCTTCAACTTCTGGTAAGCCAGCCTTATATCTGCTTTTTTCTATCGCTTTTATTATATTTTTATCCATCATTTCTAATGCTGAAGGAATTACTCCCTTAGAGAAAATACTAACTATAGTATTTGACGCATCATATAAGTTATTGAAAGTTGCAAAGATGCTCTTCCTATTCTCAGGTTTAGGAAAAAGTCTTAGCCTAGCTCTTAAAACTGCTCCTAATGTTCCTTCTGCTCCTACAAATATGCTTGAAAAATTAAAGAATGGAGAAGGCTTAATATATTCAACTTCTCCGTTAGGTAAAATTATTTTTAATGAAATTATACTATTAAAAGTAGGACCGTATTTTACTACATGAATTCCTCCAGAATCATGCGAAATATTACCTCCTATTGATGAAACTTGATAACTGGATGGATCAGGAGCATAAAAAAGATTAGAAGGAGCATTTTTAGTAACCATAGCGTTTATTATACCAGGACCTACTTCAATTTCTAAGCCGTTTATAGAATAAACCTTATTTAGTCTAGTCAAAGAAACTACTACTTCATCTCCTTCTACTGATATTGATGCTCCACTTAAACTAGTGCCGGAACCTCTTATGATTATTTTTTCGTCTTTAGATACTAGATATCTTACAACCTGTATTGTCTCATCTTCGTTACCCGGTAAAACCACCATTTTTGGTTCTCCTTTTACTGCGGTAAAACCATCAAAGCCAAACAATTTTTTCTCTGAAGAATCTATTACCCATTTATCGCCTACTATCCTCCTTAAATCTTCAATCATCAATCTACTATTGTTTAAATAGTTTAAAAATGTTGTATTGCAGTCTTTGAATTAAATTAAACGTTACATAATACAATAAAGTTTAAAATTTATTTATCTATTTTTCTTCAATGTCAGTCTTATGTAATGAAACTGTTTACCCTAAAACTTATGAGGATTTACTTGAAATTATAAGAGATGTAGGAAAAAGAAAGATTTACATAATAGGGTTTAATACTCATCATATAGGAAAAAATGTAAATGCTGATATTTGTATTTCAATGAGGAACTTTAATAAAATTCTCGAAATTTCTGAATCTGATTTATTTGTAACTGCTCAACCTGGAGTTAGTTTTGAAGCATTAAAAAATGCGCTAAGTGAAAGAAATCTATTTTTACCATTAACTTATTCCGGTAGTTTAGGAGGATTAGCTTCCACTAATTTTCCCTCTCTTTTTTCTTTGATATATCCCTATCCTAAAGATCTATTACTAGGAGCAAAAATAATTACAGGATTAGGAGAATTAATAAAATCCGGAAGTAGAACTACAAAATTTTCCAGTGGATATAAAATTTGGAAAGCATTGTCTGGAAGCTTAGGATGGTTGGGAATTTACGTTGAACTAACTTTTAGGCTAATAGGAAAACCAGAAAGATTAGCTTTTGCTGAAATTAACCAAGAAAAGATTCAGAAGATAATTTCTGAAAGACCTTGGGGGATATTCTACAATAACGGAAAAACATTTGTAATCTTTGGAGGATTTTCCAAGTATATAGATTCTTTAGAAGAAAAATACGGTTTATCTTTTCAAGATGGTTTACCTAATGCGAGCCTCGATTGTGAAAGAATCTATGGTATTACAACTTATAGAGGAAAAGAATTTGATATCATCAATAAGATAGGTCCAGATAAGACTATAGCGTACATTGGTTCTGGATATATAAGAACATGTAATGAGATAAACAAAAAAGATTTTCCTGAAGAAAGCATAATTATTGAAAAAGGATGTAAAGAAGATGAGGAATGTTTTGAACATTATAAAACAGGAGAATTGCTAAAGAAGTCTTTAGATCCTTATAACATTTTCGTTTCTAGTTATTGATAGTTTCTTTAAAAATAATGTTAAAATAGTTTAAGCATTATTCAAAACATTACTTAAATTCTTGGGATAAGAAATATTAGTATGCCAGAAATAGGAGAAAACGCACCGGATTTCGAATTACCAGATACAGATCTAAAGAAAGTTAAACTATCTGATTTTAAAGGCAAAGTAACTGTACTAGCGTTTTACCCTGGAGCATTCACTTCAGTATGTACTAAAGAATTATGTACATTCAGAGACTCTATGGCAAAATTTAACTCTATAAATGCGCAAATAATAGGAATTAGTGTAGATCCACCATTCAGTAATAAAGCATTTAAAGATCAAAACAAACTCAATTTTTTAATATTAAGTGATTATAATAGAGAAGTAATAAAGAAATATAATGTATATTGGGAATTCCCTGCATTGCCTGGATATATTCTTGCAAAAAGAGCTGTTTTCGTTATAGGAAAGGACGGAAAAATAAAATATAAATGGGTATCAGATGATCCAACTAAAGAACCACCATATGAAGAAATAGAAAAAATAGTAAAAGAATTATCTTAATTTTTTTTAACTATTTTTTAACTAAGAATATCTTCAGGTTTTACTGGTGTTTTATTGAATTTTTTACCAGTAGCATCTTCAATTGCCCTTACTATTGCTGCAGGACCTACTATCAGTGCTGCTTCTCCTACACCTTTAGCTCCAGTTGGATATGCTGAATCATGAGTTTTCTCTGCGAAATAATTTTCAAAGCTAGGTGCTTCAACGGCAGTAGGAACGAAATAATCCGCATATGTTACGCTCAACTGTCCATTATCATTAAATATTGCTTGCTCGTATAACGCTTGCCCTACAGCTTGAGTAGCTCCACCGTGAATCTGTCCTTCTGCTAATGCAGGATTTAGAACTCTTCCTATATCATCATAAGCCTTATATGTCTTTACTTTAGCAATTCCATAATCATCAACTTCTACTACTGCTACATGAACACCGTAAGGGAACGTTACATCACCAGGTAATGTAACTTGAGAATATATTCCTAACTCTTTTCCATTGTATCCAGCCTTTGCTACATCGTTCCAACTAATCTTTCTATTTTTATCGCTTTTTACATAAAATTCTCCTTGACTATATTCAACCTCTTCTACATCAACTTTTAATTGAGTAGCAGCTATCTCTTTCATTTTATTTAATATTTCATTACTTGCGACTAATGCTGCGCTTCCTGCAGCAGATGCTGTCCTAGATCCATACGATCCCATTCCAGCAGCAACTGTTTCCGTATCTCCCCAGATCACTTTTATTCTCCCAATATCTATCTGAAGAGCGTCAGCAACTACTTGAGCTATAGCTGTTTCAGTTCCTTGTCCATGTGGTGTTCCACCAGTTATAACTAAAACGTCTCCTTCTTCGTTTACTCTAACTTCTCCAAATTCCCATGGACCAAAACCCGATATCTCTAGATAGAATGCCATTCCTACTCCAACTTTCTTACCTTTCTTCCTTTCTTCTTCTGCATTCCTCTTTAATTCATAATATCCTAATTTGTTTAATCCATCTTTAAGTGCTGACAAGTAATCTCCTGAGTCGTATTTTAATCCAAATGGATTAGTATAAGGCATTTCGTTAGCTCTTATCATATTTTTCTCTCTTACAGTTACTTCGTCTAAACCTAACTGATCTGCTACATTACTCATTATTCTCTCTATAATGAAAGTAGCTTCTGGCCTGCTTGCTCCTCTGTACATTATAATTGGTGGAGTATTAGTGTATACTGCCCTACTTTTTATGTTTAAATTAGTTATTTTATATGGACCAGGGATCATTAAAGGTATTATTGCTGGCTGTAAGGGTGCAGTATAAGTTAAATATGCTCCCATATCAACTAGTAATTCTCCCCTTATCCCTAAGACAGTTCCATCATTCTTTACTGCCACTTCTCCTTTGAAAGTATTATGTCTAGCTTCTGCATCTATCATTTCTTCAGTTCTTGTAGCAGTCCATCTCACTGGTCTTCCTAAAAGTATTGAAGATGCTATTACACTAACATCTTCTGGAGTAATATGTACTTTACTACCAAAAGCTCCTCCTATATCTGGCATTATTACTCTTATCTTACTTGATGGTATTCCGAATATTCTGGAGAATTCATCTCTTGACGTATGAGGAGTTTGTGTTGAATACCATACTGTTAAGTATCCATTTTCGTAACTTGCTATGATTCCTCTAGGTTCCATTGGAGAATTAATTAATCTATTATTAGTAACTTCTATTTGAATTACTTTATCTGCTTGTTTAAATGCGTCATCAACGTTTCCAGATGCATAAGTTTGATCAAACGCTATGTTAGTTCCTAAATCTTCATGAACTAATACTTTATTATTTTCTGCGTCTTCCATAGTTATTACAGCATCTAGCGGATCATAATCTACATTTACTTTATCTATAGCATCTCTTACAACATACTTATTTACACCTATAACTACTGCTACTGGTTCTCCAGCATATCTTACTTTGTCTTTTGCTAAAGGCAATCTAGGATTAAACTTCCACATTCTAGGATCTTCGTAAGTGTTCCATATTCTTATCCCATCTTTTAGTATTTTTTCAAAATCTTTATATGTAAATACTGCTACTATTCCAGGTATTTTTAATGCTTCAGTTGAGTCTATGTTTTTTACCTTAGCGTGAGCATAAGGACTTCTAACAAATCCAGCATATAATGCGTTGATTTTTACGTCGTCTATGTAATTGCTTTTTCCAGTTATGAATTTATCATCGTAAAGTCTTTTTATTGGTTTTCCAACGTACGTCATTGTCTCATCCTCATTGATGCATCTTTTACTGCTTTAATGATGTTTTGATATCCTGTGCATCTACAGATATTTCCGTGTAATCCTTCTCTGATTTCTTCTTCTGAGGGTGAAGGATTTTCCTTAAGGAGATAGTAAGTCTGCATAATCATTCCTGCAGTGCAAAATCCACATTGTAAGGCGAAGTTATCTTTGAACGCTTCTTGAATAGGGTGAAGTTTACTATCTTTTGCTAAGCCTTCTATTGTAGTTATTTCTGCACCGTCAGCTTGAACAGCTAAATATGTACATGATTTTATTGCTTTTCCATTTAAAAGAATAGTACATGCACCGCAAGTTGATGTATCGCATCCTATTTTTGTTCCAGTTAATCCTAATTCGTCTCTAAGGAAATGAACTAGAAGTAATCTAGGCTCTACTTCTTTCTCATACCATATTCCGTTAACTTTTACTCTTATTTTTGTTGTTTCTCCAGGTCTAATCAAGGATTTAACACCTCTTTTAATGTATTATAAGTTAAGATAGACATTACTTTGCGCCTATAAGAAGAGCTCCCTCTGGAATCTGAGGGAGGATTTACAGAATTACTTACTTTTTCCGCAAATTGTTTAAATAAATCATCGTTAATTTTCTGGTTTATTAGTGTTTTTTCTAGTTCGTATGGTCTGTAAGGTTTATCCGAAACGCCAGTGTAAGCTACTCTTAAATCAACTATCGTGTCTCCTTCTACCTTAGATAATAATGCCATTCCTACTAATGCAAAATCTCCAGCCCTTCTAACGATTTTTTGATATTTGAACTTATATCCTTCCAGTACAGGAAATTCTATTTTAGATAATATTTCATTTTCAGCTAATTCTGTAGTAAAAGGCCCTTTGAAGAAATCTTTAGCTTTTACTTTTCTTTCTCCATTTGAAGATAAAAGAGTCATTGTAGCATCATAAGCTAGTGCTACTGCAGGGTAATCAGCTGATGGGTCCGCATTACTTAAACTTCCTCCTATAGTGCCTAAATTTCTAACTTGTAAATCTCCTACTTTTCCTGCTGTTTCAGATAATAACGGTGCCTTAGTTTTTAAAATGTAGTTATTCACTATTTCTGAGTATCTAGTTAAGCTCCCTATGCTCAATGTCTTTCCTTCATCTTTAACGTAATCTAATTCCTTTAATTGGTTTAGATCAACTAAGAAATTAGGCTGTATAACTCTTAATTTCAGCATAGGAATTAAGCTTTGTCCGCCTGCTAATGGTCTAGCTCCTCCGCCATTTAAAAAATCTAGTGCATCTGGTAAGGAAGAGGGTTTATAATATCCAAATTTTGGAGGAAACATCACTATCATTTATCTTACGTTATTAAAAAATGTTTCGCATAAAATATATAAAAAGATAATAAGTTAAAAAATATAACTGAATATACAGATTTAAACTAGAACTTTAATCTAGAGGATAATCATGATATATCATTCGAGTTGATTAATATTATGGTTCTAGCTTAGGAAAGATCTAATTGGAAACTAAAAGCAAATTCTTATATCAGAAATAAAAGCAACTATTAACCAGAGTGTTTTTTTCTTAAGCTTCTTGGAAAAAGAAAAGTTTATCTTGTATCTTTTACTGATTTCAAATTCTGAGGTATACTAGATAATTTTTGTTGCCTAAGTTTTCTATTAACTACCATTTTAGATGTACCATATCCTGCAAAGTATAATGATGAAAGGATTATTCCAATAGTTGTTTCAATTATTCCTCCAGTTGTTCCTGGTGATATCATCCATGCTATAATGAAAGAACCTAGTACTCCCCATCTCCAATTTCTCTTCCAAGTTTCAGGTTTTACAATTCCTATATATGACAAAACTGTCATTACGAGAGGAAATTCAAATGCTACACCTACTGCTAACATTAATGTAACTACAGTACTTATAAAAGATCTTAAACCTAAAGTAGGCTCAACGCCTAAAGACTGAGTATAGAATAGGATAAATCTTAACATAAATGGAATTATAATAAAGTAAGCGAAAGATGCTCCAGCTAAAAATAATAAACTACTTGGTAATATGATATTTCTAAATAATTTCTTCTCATTATCATATAAACCTGGAGCTATAAATCCCCAAATTTCTTTTACAACGAAAGGCAATGAAATTACAACTCCAAAAAAGAACGCAATATAAGCAGAAGAATATAATGTATCAAATACGTTAATATTTATTAAATGTAATTGAGGAGGTAATTCAGAATGTATAAACATTACAATTATTAAAGTCGAAAAACTGTGAAATATGTCTGGATAAACTATGGGAATAGTATGACCAGCAACTGTTATAGTAGTGGGAGAAAGACCGAATAATATAGCAAAAGTTGCAAAAATTGAGATAAAAGCTCTTCTTAATCTTTGAACTAATTCACGTAAATGATCTAGTAGTGGCCTCTCTTCTTGCTTTTTCTCTAACTCTTCAGTTCTTGTTACCATCTTTCTTTAGCCTCTCTAATTCTGACTGTAACCTCTTTATTTCTTCCTCTAACTGGCTTATTTTATTATTATAAGAATAACTTTGTTGTTGAGGAGTATAAGATATTTGTTTAATCAATTCTTGATTTCCTTCATTCCTTATATCATCTATACTCTTTAGTTCTTTATTTAATTCTGCTGTAAATTCAGATTGCCTTCTCCTAAATTCCTCATAAGCCTTACCTAAATTCCTCATAACTTGAGGAGCATTCTTTTCTCCTCCTATCAGTAGGACTCCTACTATCAAAACAATTATGATATCAGAAATGTTACCAATCACTAACATCACCGCTTAAATAATTTTTTAATTTTCCTTAATATTTTAGTAAAAAAATTTAACTTTGGCTTGTCTGTTGCTTTTTTAATTGTTCTAATTGATCTTGTAATTGCTTAATCTGCTTTTCTAAATCTGAAGCCGATACGTTTTGTGTAGGCTGAGTATTTTGTTGAATTTGAGGTTGAGATTGCACAGCTTGTTGCATTTGATTTATCTCCATTTCAGACTCTATTCTTCCCTTCTTGAATTCTCCTACAGCCTTACCCATATTTCTAAAAATTTCAGGTATTTTACTTGCTCCGAAGAAAACTAATGCTGCAACAATTAATATGATTAGTATATCTGTTGGTGCAAGATTACCAAACATACCTTTTTACCCTAAATTAACATTATGATTAACTAGTTAAAAAACCTTACTTATGTTTCAAAGTATATATAGTCAATGAAAATTATGTTAATTTATTTTAATATCATAAAAAACAAGTATCTCAATTCTTAATATCTTAAAACGGATAAAGAACCAACAATTTAAGTAAATATAATTTGATATTATTTTTATAACTTATATTATTGAATTTCTCATTTTTCATTCAATTTACTATCAGATTCAATTAACAAGGTTAATGAAGAATTATAACGATTATTAAAGTAAATATTATAATAAATGGAGATAACATAGACTTATGTGTTTATTACTAGAATATGAGGTTTCCAGACCAATAATTTCCAACGACATTTTATTACTTAAAAAAGACGATTTTCTTAAATTAAGTGAATTGCACTTATCTGTACTTTCTTCTGATAAAAGAAATAAGGAAATAAGCAAAAGTTATTATTATTTTATCATAAATAAATTAAGAGATTTAGGATTACTTCTTGATAACGCAATAGCCTTTAAGGCAGTTTTAGCTTACACAGTTAATTTGCAAGGAATTCTTATAGATAAACAAATAATATTCGTCACTAACGATAATAAAAGAATGATTTATTATAATCCAGAAAATTCTGTTTATCAATGCTGTGGATGTCCTGTAACTTCGGAATGCCTACAAGGATTAAAAACAATAGCAAAAGAAACAAATATAAAAATTAGAAAAGAAGATTTAGACGAAGCTTGGCTGGC
Organism: Acidianus manzaensis; assembly: GCF_002116695.1. NCBI lineage: Archaea > Thermoproteati > Thermoproteota > Thermoprotei > Sulfolobales > Sulfolobaceae > Acidianus > Acidianus manzaensis. The sequence goes on along the minus strand of NZ_CP020477.1, from coordinate 2,538,150 downwards.
TTTACTAGAAGAAATGAGAATTAAATTATTGTCAAACATGAAATATATTAGAGCTAAAGCTGATTTAATAAAAATTGAAAATAATCCAAATAAAACAAAAGAAGAGGAAAAAGAGTATGAATGGAGTAAGTAAATTATATAAACTAGGATTAGGAGGATTATTTCTTTTATTTGGCACTTTTTCCTTAGGCTTAATTAGAGCTCTAATTGATTCAGGAAAAATTAAAGTAAGCATGCCAGAGGACTTTCTTTATCTACATATAGTATTTGCATTAGCAACTGGCTTACTTTCCATATTTTTACTTATTTTAGCGAATAAAACAGGATTATTATTTCCAAGATTCTTAGCAATAGTAAATATTGCAGCTATTTCTATAGCAGGAAGTAATGGAATACTTTACCTATTAACACAAAAAGACTTATTTACTGATATAATGCTTTATTCATTTGAAATATCCTTTGGAGTATCTTCAATGCTCATAGGATACTTATATTGCTTCTATAAAAATTGCTTTAGATAATCGATTAGGCTAATAATATAATTAATAGTAAGTATTTAAGGAATTAGCCAAACTCACTTCCCAATAAACTTATATTACAACATTCCTTCTTTATACAAATGTTAAATACTCTTATTATTAGGAAAATTATCAGTATGTTGATAATTAGTGCCTTTATTCTATCATTTATGACATTTTATTCGATACAATCAACCGCTCAAACTTCTAATGTAGTAACAGTAAATGTAGGAAAATCACCTACTGCTATGGTTTACGCTAAAGGGTTATTGTATGTAGTAAACGAAGGTTCAAACTCAGTTTCGGTTATTAATGGAACAAAAGTAATAGCAAACATAACAGTTCAAGAAGAACCAGATGCTATAGCATACGATCCTTCTAATAATCTTATATATATAGCTAATTTAAATTCATATAGCGTTTCAGTCATTAATGGAACAAAAGTAATAGCAAACATAACAGTAGGAGAATACCCTAATGCTATTATTTATAATCCGTCAAATAATTATGTTTATGTATCGGTATCTGGAACTAATTCTATAGCAGTCATTAATGGAACTTCTGTAATAGCAAAACTAGGTGTTAAGGCTGATCCTGTAAGTTTCACATACGATCAACAAAATCATCTATTATATGTAGCAGATTTTGGATTTAGTACAGTTTCGGTTATTAATGGAACAAAAGTAATAGCAAACATAACAGTAGGAGAATACCCGTATTCAGTGACTTACGATCAGTATAATGGACTAATATACGTAGCAAATTCCTTATCAGACTATATTTCGGTTATTAATGGAACAAAAGTAATAGCAAACATAAACAACGTTAATAATCCATTTCAAATAGTTATATCACCTTACTATATATATGCCATTTCAAGCAGTGGTAATATTTCGATAATTAAAGACAATACTGTAATTTATAATTTAACTAGTATACAATCACCATCATATATACTATATAATCCTAATACAAACTATACTTACGTTTCAAGTTTAACTTCTGGTAGCGTTTTCATTTTATCAGGAAGTAATGTCATTAATACTATACAAGTTGGGCAAACCCCAAGACAAATAATATACAACGGAACAACAGTTTATGTATTAAATACTGGATCAAATAGTGTAACCATTATATACAAATTACCTATAGTACCTCCAAAATACACGCTAACATTCGAAGAAACAGGACTACCAACAGGAACACAATGGAACATAACAATAAACGGAACAACATACACATCAACGACAAACACAATATCAGTAACACTACCGTATGGGACATATCAATACAAAATACAAAACATCTCAGGATACATACAAAACATAACTTCAGGAATAATAACACTAGACAAAAACACAACAATATTAATCAAATTCGCACAAATAGTGCCACCGACGTCAACAACAAGCACCACCACTACAACAACTACTACAACGTCAACAACAAGCACTACAACAACATCAACAACATCTACAACGTCTACAACAACATCAACAACAAGCACTACAACAAGCACAGTAGTACCAACAACCTCTACAACAACACATACTACAACATCCTCTATACCTCTACTACTAATAGCTGGGATTATCGTTGTAATAATCATAATTGCAATAGTAGTATTATTAATTAGAAGGAAATAACTTTTTAACTTTATTTTTAATACGTGATTTTTATTTATCATAGTGCGAGTAGAAAGCTTCTATAAAGCAGTATTTATGACCTCATTTTATGGAGAATCTTACACGAAAATTTTGCACATAAAATTAGAACACTTTTAATACTCCCTAAAATATTATACATAATTAATGAAAAAGTTACTAAGTCTTGCTGCTATACTATTGATTTTTGAAATTAGTATACTACCTTTATATCAGAATTCTGTTATATATTATTACTATGAAAATCAGAAAATAACAACTCTAAATGTTATTAAAGCAAATGAATATAATGATTCTTATTATGGTACATTACTTTTCCACCACAATATATTATTATCTTACTATGTATATTCTTCATCATACGTTTCATCATCAAATAATATTACCATAAATGCTACATTAGATTATTCTGTTTTGGGATATTTCTTCAATATCCCACCTACCGCTAATATAAATGCTTCTACTATAAATGTATATCAAAATGGAAATTTAATAATTATTCCTATATTAGTATATTATACTGGCATAAATAATTCATCAGTTTATAATTATGTCAATATAACTTTATCTGAAGGAAAAAACCATACAATTATTCCTTTAGAATCTAATGGTATAATATTAAATAATGCTTATCATGTACCTATTACTAAAGGATTAATTACTCTAAACGTTAGCTGGGAAATAAATTCCTTTTATCTTTCAATTTCGCCTATCTACTATGAAGAATTATTGGTAGCGTTCAATGAGGGAGGAGTTTACTACGTATATTTTTGGAACATTAATATAACTTCATTAAGTATAATAAATATATGACTTTTTGTAAATGTGTTCATCTCTTCCTAGATCAAGTAAATTGAATGTTGAGTTCTAAAATAAATATTTAATAATTCCATATAGATTGAAAATAAAAAAGAGTTAACTTATAATGCATTTTGAACTAGTATGAAGAAACTTTGTAGCTGAGATTGTGATGGAGCTAAATTTATAGCAAAAACTAATATTGCATCGTATTGTGAGACCCCTTTCATAATACCAAAAATCTAATTCAATAGGTTAAATACATATCAGCGATAGTCGTATATTCTTGTTGACCTTCAATATTCTTCTATGTTTAAATCCTTATTGGCAGGATTTTTTGCTGGGCTTATAGATGTTATATTTTATTTAAATGATCTAAATATTTTCTCTGTATTATCTTTTCATATCTTGAAAGTATATTCAATACCGTTAGGAATTATTTTGCATATAATTGCGTCTACTATAATTTTCTTTGTAGCTGTTTTCTTGATAGAAAAATCTGGAATAAAAATGAATGGACTATTTTCAGTTATAATACTAGGACTGTTGACTGGATCTGCTGTATTAGCTCTCTTTAGCTTGCCTGTACATCTCCTTATTTTTCCAATAAAAATTACTTTAATCTACGTCCTAGCTCACGTATTTTACGGATTATTTGGATATCTTATCTATTGGAGTTTAAGAAAAATATAAAATGAATATATTATAAATTAAATTTTTTTAAAAGAAAAGATCTTAAAAAACTAAGATTGACTTAGATTCAGAACTTTTTAATGCAAATTCTGAAACTCCGCTGATCTTTACTTTAGGAAGTAATTCTTCTTCTTTTATGTTTTTTACTTTCATTCCAAATTCACATGCTGCTAGCTCAACATCGTCTTCTCCTAATTCGAGCAAATTATCTATATAATACTTCAATGGTTTTTCGTTTCCTATAACGATTTTTTCTGCTTCTTTTGATACGCCTCTTAGCGCATCCATTGTAAAGAACATGTATACTTTATTTCCTGAAGAGACATAGCCTATCGCAGTTATGTAACCCATATAGAGTTTTTCTGGATCCCCAGATATCATAAAGAAGGAATATTTATCCTGCAATTTGAGTCACCCTTACATATTTTACAAGTGCATACCAGAACCACATTAAGCAAGAACATACTGCAATATATGCAGGTAGTCTTACGTCTAAGCTTAAACCTAATATTGAATTTCCTAAAGTTATAAGTCCTATTATTTCCAAAGCTATTACAATAGGTGATGCTAAGTCTACTATTCCATATTTTGATTTGCCGTTTTCTAATTGTTGCAATATCTTAACTAGATTATACCAGAATATGCTTAAGCCTGCAAAGACTAAAAAGTAACATAACCAAAGTGTAGCATTTAAGTATCCCTCCATTTGCTGAGGAACTACGTATACTGCATAATTTCCATGCTGTAACGCTAAATTATCTGATCCTACTAAGTAAATTAGGCTAAATTTATACCATCCTATGGCGAATAACGAAAGTATAAGTGGAGCTAAAAGTTTTCTAATATATGCTGACTGCATTTTTTATAACCTCTCTTGAACTTTTACTGCTAAGTATACTCCACCTAACATACCGAATAGGAATATTATTCCATCATATCCTATCTGAGCGAAGTTTGTCCACATTAATCCTACATTGCATCCTAAAGCCATTCTAACTCCTATTCCTACTAGTATTCCTCCTATGAAGCCTATACCTAATCTTTTCTTATCCTTAGGAATCCTTATCTTAAAGTCTCCGCTTAGATATGATGCAAAAAATGCACCTACACATAGCATTACTACCATTAGAGTGCTAGTATCTACTATTGGTAATGAATCGTTAAACCATGGAGTAGTTAGGAACAAATGCTGTCCTGCTATCATCATTATATATTCGAAAAATCTTCCTCCGTCTGATGAGGTTATAACTAAGTAATTGAAAGTGTAACCTGACCCTACTATAAATACTAATAGCATGTCTAATGCTAATATTACTGTAGTGAGATTTGTTCCGTAAGGTTTCTTAAGTAATAACATGTCTTTTGCATCTTGACTTAATCTAATTTTACTTGGCAATTCAGTTGGAGTAGGTATTCCGAAAGAATTCATTTTAGAAAAGGCTGATATTCCAGGCATTTTTCCTCCGGCAAAAGATTTCCATTTGCTTTTAGTTCTATGCTGTAAATATATACCTAAAATAATTAAAGGAGCTGAGTAAATGATCGTAGTAATTAGTATTGAGGAATCTGAAACGTTATGGAATATTAAATATGGAAGGTATTCTATGTATCCTCCAGATGTAGTAGAGAGAATTCCTTTTTCCATTGTATATAATTGGAATGGCCAAATTCCTATAGCAAATATGTAAGTTCCTATCATCATTCCGAATAACTCTATCCAATTTTGTACGTATCCAGAAGCTGCTCTGTAGAGCATTGATAAATTGCATCCTCCAGCTAGAGCTGCTCCAAATCCAAAAATTATAGATCCTACTAAAATGTACCATCCTCCAAAATAGTTAAAATAATATTGATCACTAGCAGGAATTATTCCTAATCCTACTAATAATCCTGCTCCTAATGCAGATAAACCAAATAGAAGTAGTAAAGCTCCAAATCTTTCAAAGCTTCTTACTGTAAATATTGAAGTCATAGCATTTACAAAGCAATAGTTTCCTCTTTGTGCTGCCCAACCTAAAATAAATCCAGAAAGAGCAAATACTGCAAAAACTACTTCCCAGCTATAAGAAAAAACAGGTTGTAATACCATTGGAGGCATTAACTCACCTTCAGGATTCTCACCTTATACACTTCTCCATCCTTTAATATTACGTATGGATATCCTAATGATTTGCACAAGGATGGTAATGTGACGTCTACTGCTGGTTGATGGTCTGTTAAAACTTCTAAGATCTGACCTGCCTTCATTTTCTTAAGTTTTTTGCTTGCCATCATTTCAGGGACAGGGCATGATTCTCCTCTTACATCTAATGTATCATTTGGTTCTTTAGTTTTTAGTTCTTCGCTCATTTTTCACACCTATCATTATTTAAGAAATAAAACAATATTTAAGAGTTAAGTATTTATAAACCCTTTATTTATTTTCTATGATATTAATTAGAAGTTACTTGATTAACAGTAGATTTTTTATGTTAAGTGTATCTTCTGTTTACATACTATTAATGATTTTTTATTATAAAAATCATAAAATATAATATTCTATTTAATAGATAAATGTCATTTAATTATATAAAAAAGAAATTCAAGTTTTCAGAGCTATAAATTATGAGTTATTCATTCCTTTTTCACAATGTACATTACTCTATCTTCATCTAAATGTTTTAATTCTGTGTTAATTTTAAAGTATTGAAATAAATCTACTATATCTCTTTCTTGAGAACTATTCCTTTCTACTATGACTTCTAAAATATCTCCGTCTTTCATTTTCTTTAGCTTAGAATAAACTATCATTTGTGGAACTGCACAGCATAATCCTAAAAGGTCTATTGTAGATTTCATATTTAATGATTTGTTTAAAAAAGTTATTAAATTTTAATAAGATATTAAGTTTTAGCTAATATCGTAGGTAATATTTCTTCAGCCTTAGATAAATGTTTTTTTATTGCTGTAGATGCAAACGATTTAAAAGGACCACTATACCATTCTGTAATATCAATAATATTTTCTTTTACTGTTTTATTTATAATTATTTTCCAACCAAATCTAATTCTCATCATTGGAAGTTTTTCATATGCAGTATAGTATATTAAACCTCCTCTTGGAGTCTTCTGATAATTTAAATATAATGGAGTTTCAAAATTTAAAATCCATTTAATATGAAGAATAAAATTGCCCGGTTGAATTTGTTCTATTGCCTTAATTTGTGGAACAAAAGACATAAGAAAATGTGGATCAGTTAATTTGTCCACTATATCATTTTCTGAATCTATTGTTATACTTTTTGAGAACGAGATTGAATCTTCTTCCTCTTTACTTTCTGTTGATTCCTTATAAATTATAAATTCAACGTAATCTCCTTTGTTTTTTATCTCATAATTTAATCCAAGACTTTTACATAATGATGGAAGTGTGACTTCTATTGCAGGCGCATGATCGGTTAAAATTATTAGTTTCCCCTTATTTATTTTCTGTAATTCTTTACTTGCTGTCATTTCTGGCACAGGACATGACTCTCCCCTTAAGTCTAAAGTTTTTTCATTGTTTCCTGTATTAGAATCGTAATCTGTCATCATAATTATCATGATCTTTATAAATAAAAATCTTTTCTATTGAACTCATTAAACTGAAATTGTATACTAGTGAATCAATTTAGATATTTATAATAAGATAAACATTAAATACGATTTTTAATAATAACATATTAATAGTTATTTTAATTTACTGAATATGTTTTTAAATAATTCTTATTAACGTAAAGTATAAATAAATCTTTGAGAACAAGTGTTTATTAATGCAAGTGAAAATAAAATCTGAGAATATAGCTCCGCTCTTAGATATAGAAAAACATGGGAATATATATTTACTAAAAAATATAAAAAGATTGGATTACGGTTACTCATGTAAATTAAAATGGTTAAAAACAGAATTTAATACTCTAGTTAGTGTCAAAGCAAATTCTATAGAAATAATTGAAGAAAATGGGAAATTCTATATTACAATTACTTTTAATGGTAGAGAAGCATCAATTAATCTACATTGTAGTTCTATTCTAACTGTAGCCTTAAAACCATTGGTTTGGAGACTTGCTAAAAATTTAGAGAAATATTCAGGATATATAAATGAAATTAAAACATCAATATCAAGTAACCAGAAAAATGCATCTCTCTTAGAAATATTCGAAACAAAACCATCAGTATCATTAGACTTGAGAGGTACTACATGCCCTATTCCAGAAATAGAATCAAAAAAACTGATATTAAAAGCAAAACCTTATGATACAATAGAAGTTCTAGTAGATCATCCAGCTGCTGTATTGTATACATTACCAGAAGTAGCTAAAACTTTCGGATGTAAATATTTTGTAAGAAATATGGGTGATTATGCATCATTCGTTTTTATATGTGGAAGAAAAGAAGACTTTCAATTAGATCTATCTGACGTCAAAAATCTTATGAGAGATGAAAGCTCAATAGCAAAATTGTATTTATATTTTGATAAGATAGAAAAACAAATTAAGACAGAGACGATTAATCAAGATGTACTTTCTTATGAAGGACTAACTTTGATCGTTGCTTCGCCTGAAGGAAGAGGATGGCTTCTTACAGCCTTAGAAGATAGTGGAAAAATAATTTCGGCAAGGTTAGATTATGGTAACATAAAACTTTACGATGAAGATGCAATAAACATGATAAATAATTTCAACGGATTAATAAACATTTATTATTTAAAGCATTAAAGTTTTTTATCTTTTATAAATTAGTTAACATTATGATAAAAGATAATTGTGGTTGTGTAGTTGAAAGAAAATATGCCTCTGACTTTCTCTCTAGACAGATATTTAGAGTAAATAAAAAACCTAAAGGATATGAAAAAATAGCAGAAATTCAAATTGATGGAAGAACCTTAGAATTATATTACATCAATAAAGAAGAGAAAAAAGAAGAGGAAGAATATCCTTTAAAATACAAATGTAGTGAATGCCCTCTCCTCATAATAGTTATGGAAGCTTTATGCGAAAAATATGCAGAAAACAAACACATAGATTTTGATACAGCAATAAAAACTGTAGACAATATAAAAGGTTTAACTAGAAATCAATTTGTAACGTCTGTAATCAAGCAAGTGGTGAGTAAGCTTGAAGAAAATAGCATATATAATTGAATCTAGCTTAGGAAATTACATTTTAGGCCAGATGATAGTACCTCAATTAGAGGAAGACAGACATAACGCAGAAGTAAAAGGAATGTTCTTTATAGACAATAACGTTTACCTCCTAATGAGAGATAATCCATTAGCAGAAAGATTAGCAAAATTAAACAAAGAAAAAGGAATATATTTACAAGCTTGTGACCAATGCGTCTACATGAGAAATTTAGCTGATAAATTAATTCCAGAAGCTAAAATAGGATGTTTTCCAGATTTTTACGATAAAGTCCTAGATAAAGTAGACCTTATAATAACAATTTAATTTCTTTTTTGCTTATGAATGATAAAAAGGGTTTATAAACTGAGTAGATTTTAATACCTAAATTTCATAACAAATGATATGAACTATAAATTATTATTGTTAGCAGGATTTGTAATAATTATAGCAGTAGGTTTCGGTGCAGCATATTTAATGTTAAGAACACCAACAACTACTTCTCCAACATCGACAACATCCATCTCTAGCATTTCTACATCAACTACTGCTCCTAGCAATAATTTCGATTTTCTAGTACTAACTCAGAAAGGAATAGCAATGGTTATAAATCCATTTTCTTCATCAGATAGTTTTCTTGGATTTCAGCACGTAGTAAATATTTCTTTAAGCGTACCTACACAAGTATTCTACTGGGTTCAATTACCTTATAATTCAATGATATCCAAAGGAAATATAGTTTTCATGCCTTTAAATAATGGTACAGTATATGCAATAAACTCTCAGACAATGAAAGTAGTTAAAACGTTTGTTGTGGGTAATTCTACTGGGTTCATAGGAGTATCTTATTCACCAAATATGCAATATGTAGCAATAGCAGACGGTCCTTCAGGAACTGTAGAAGTCATTAATTTGAATACATTAAACGTCGTATGGAGCGAAACTTTCGTATCACCAACTGGTAGGACTTTCTATCCTTGTGATGTTAGATGGGCTCCAAATGGAGATTATCTATTAGTACCCATGAGGTTTAACAATAGTGTAGATGAAATAAACGCAAATAATGGACAAGTAATGAAAGTTTTGGCTGCATCTCCAGGATCAGAACCATATATGTTAACCGTGAATTCTCAGGGAACTATGTTAGCAGTAGAATATTCAGGTAATAATTCAGTAGGGTTCTACTCATTACCTAGCTTATCGTATGAAGGAATGGTTAGAATGCCCAGTACTGTAGTAGCGCAGAGAGGAGTATTTACTCCAAACGGACAATATTATTTAGAGGCTTCAGCTAGTACTAATGAAGTAGCAGTAATTTCTACTTCAAGTTTTACTGTAACTAATACAATTTCTTTACCAAGTACTTCATCTCCAGGTTTATCAGAGATTGAAATAACTCCTGGTGGAAGCTATGCGTTCGTTGTCATTCATGGAAATGTAAAGACTGGAGGTATGATAGTTCTTATATCTCTTTCAAGTATGAGCGTAGTCTATCAAGTTCCATTAACTACAGCACCATCTGCCGTAATTCCTCTACAAACATCTGCCGCAACGTACTTAGTAGATAATGTATTATTACCACCAGTTACTGGTCTTCACTGTTAGGTGAAGTTAAATGATAGAAAAAGGAAAAAAGAAAGTAATTCATCCTCTTTTTTATTATTTAATTTTTATTGATTTTACTGTTTTATTACCTGTCATAGTTAATGGAGTAAGAATTCTAAATTTATGGTATTCTCCAATGTCAGATACTGGACAAATTACTTTTACTACACCTTTTCTCTTATTTTCAGTTATTTGTATATCTATTTCAATTATTCTTGGTTATTTCCTATACAGAAGAAAATCTAATAGATTTATACTAGTCTCTGGACCGATGAGGATTAGAAACGTGGTAAAGGCAATGATAAAAGACAATTTAGGTAGATCTTTAATAATAGTTTACTCTGCATTATATTTTATTTCTTACTTAATCACTTCTGGACTTCTCATTATACCTGGGATAAACGTTGATTCTTATTTTACTCAATTAAGCATTATAACTTATGAAGGAAGTGGAATTACTGTATATAAATTAATAGGAAGTGTCTATTTAGTTTCGAATAGTACACTACTATTTTTAGGATTTATTATCGATGCTATATTGACTTTATCCTTAATCCTTTCATATTACATTGTTTCATTAGTTTATGTTTCATTGAATATTTATTCTTTTCCTGTACCTAAAAGATTCAGAATTTATGGATTAAGTACAGCAGGAGGGTTCTTGACAGCATCTGTACCTTCAATAGGCACTATAGCGGGAGTTTGTTGCTTAACTCCTACAGCTATTAATTCTTTGCTGTACTTAGCTTCAGGAACGTTACCATTTGCTAAGGGAATTACATGGAAATATGGTACTTTTATAGTAGGAGCCTGGACTGGAGGAATTTTGCAGGCTCTAAGTTTGGTATCTCCAATGGTACTTGGAGTTATATTAATAGGAGTTTCTGCTTATTATATTTATTCTATTTCAAATAGAATATCTAGAATGGTGATTATAGATGAGTAAGATAGAACAAAATCAAATGTGGATAACATTAGTAAGACTAGTAACTGCATCTATTTGGCTTAATGCTGGAATTTTCGATAAATTATTAAACCCAGGTTTCCTTAATCCTAATTCAAACTCTTATGTAGGCTTTACTATTCTTTATTTCTCTGAAGGATCAATAATTAAATCGTTCTTGTATGCTGTAGCTTTTCCGCATCCTATTTTAACTGGAGAACTTGTTATGATAGGTGAAATTACTTTTGGTACATTAATGTTTTTAGGCCTTGGAACTAGATTAGCATCAACTGCCGCATTTTATACTAATTTAATTTACTTTTTGTCCGCAGCATGGACAGGAGCAGAAGAGTATGGAATTAATTTATTAATGATGTGCATTGACGCTTATTTTATTTATTATGGCGCATCATACTTTTCCTTAGATTCTTTAATTGAAAAGAAATTTAGATTGATAAATAGCAAAAAACTATGGATTACAATAGCCTCAATAATATACTTAACGGTGATTTTGTATCTTTACTTTTATGGATTATAATTTTCAATTAGGAACATTTTTTGTCTATTTTTTTAGGAGAGAAATAGTTAGTATTTTCTATTTGCAAAATAGGATGTAATATATGGAATCACAAATTCAAGCAATGAAGAATGTAAAGGACGGTTCACTGTATTATTTAGTAGCTGTTATAGTAGACATAGGGTTAATATTTGGAGTAATTGTAGATAGAACGTTCGGTTTAAGCTTTGAATTCCTCATCATAGAATTAGCTTCATATTTTGTACTAATTTATGGATTTACTAAACTAAGATATGGATTTTACGGATTATCAAAGTTCTATGACATAAGGAGTAACTTAGGTACAGCAGGAATTAATACATTTATTTTTGGAATAATAGCAATTCTTTTTAGCGATATTTTCCTTCCTTTACTTTACGTAGGAGTAATTCTTATTGTAGGTGGAGATGTATTAATTGGATTAACATTTTACGATATCGGAAAACATTATGAAAATAATTTAACTATTATTGCAGGAATACTAATTGGATTAACTGTTACCCTACCAATAGGTTACATCATATCTTACGTAGCGTCATCAGAAATAATTGAAAAAATATCTAAAATCCCACCAAAACCACCTATGGAAATTACAGTAAAGGACAAAACAATTGGTTATGGAATTTTAAAGAGTACCGGTTTAGCAGATTTCAAAGTATATTCTAATGTTCAAGCTGAAATAGTTTCTGCTCAAATACAAGGATATGACTTACCAGTCTTAGATATTACTCCAAAAAGTGTTAACCCTGGAGAGAACTCAATTAAAGTAAAATTCAGTTTATCGGGAATGTTCACTCCTGGGAATATATACAATGTTGAATTATTACTCTCAAATAATGAAAAGTTAATAGCATCCTTAGTTTATGAAATGTAAATCTAGAATTTTCTACCGTTAAACTTCTATAATATTTTTATTTAGTTACATAGTTAAGGATAAAGTCAAAAGTATTATACGTCTTAAAGATGACGAGATCAATTTAAACTTTAGCAATAAACTTTAAAAATTAGCAAGCCAATATATTATATGGTGATAAAGATATGAGACTAGCATTGAAGAGAAAAGTTGACGACAAGCAAAAAGAAAGTTATAATCCACAATATACTGACATGCCATTAGAATACTTAAAAGACGAATATCCAGAAGTATACAACGAAATAATAAGAAAGTATAAGGCAGTAGACTCATACGTATTCATGAGAAATATGTAAGCCTTTATTTTCATCAAAAATTAATTTTATCTAGAAATAACATATTCTATCTATAACTGTTTAATTTCAATCACTATGTACTCCTTTTTATTACGAGTAAAAGTCGAAAATTGATTTTTGGATAATTCAGTAAGAACATGAATAACAGAATCTAGTGATAATAGGCTAACGAGAATAAAATCTAAAATCCTAAGTCAGTTTTAAATTATCTCATCCATATTAAAAATTATGAAAACATATCCCTTTAAGGCTAACATAATTTTACAAAAGGGAGACATAACTGACGTTTCAGCAGATGCTATAGTTAATGCAGCTAACTCTTATCTATCTCATGGAGGAGGAGTAGCATATGCCATTGTAAGAAAAGGAGGCTACCAGATTCAAAAAGAAAGTGATGAATACATACGTCTTCATGGTCCAGTGAAAACAGGTGAAGTTGCAGTGACAACAGCAGGAAAATTAAAAGCTAAGTACATTATTCACGCCGTAGGTCCAATATTTGGTATTGAAGGAGAAGAAAAGCTAGAATTAGCAATAAGAAAATCTTTGGAAAAAGCTGAAGAATTAAAACTCTCTTCTATAGCATTTCCAGCCATATCTACTGGAATTTACGGATATCCATACGAAATTTGCGCAAGGATAATGAGTGATGTATTTCTAAATTTCTCTCCAAATTATTTGAAGGAAATTTACGTTGTACTTTATGACGAAAAAGCTTATAGAATTTTTGAAGAAGAATTTGATAAAAAATTTCTAAATCAAAAGAAACAAATGTAAAGAATAACAGATAAAAAAGTAAAAAATAAACATCATCTTATGAGTAATGAAGACAAAAAGCAAATAACAGCTAACAGCCTTAGATTGAAAGACCAAGAAATTAAAGTTATAGGCATGCATTGCGCAACTTGTGTAGCATCAGTATCTAAAGCTGTCTCTTCAGTAAAAGGAGTAACAAATGTAAATGTAAATTTAGCTACCGGACAAACCAAAATTCAGTTTTCCAACGCTAATTTAAAAGACATAGTTGAAGCTATAAGAAAAGCTGGATACGATGTACTAACTCAAAAAATAACGTTAAGAGTTAAAATAAATCCAGAAGACGTTAACAAATTAAGAGAAACATTAGAAGAAATAGATGGCGTAATTAAAGCTATAGTTAACGTTAATGGTATAGTTTACTTAGAAATAAATCCAGTAACAATAAATGCTGAGAAAATAAGGGAGGAATTAGAAAAAAGAGGATATAAAGCAGAAATTGAAAATACAAAAAAGGAAATTCCAGAAATAGAAGCTGCAAGAAAAGAATTCTTAAGTTACGTTACAAGCTTAATTGTGGCAATAATATTTACATCTGTAACTCTGTTTTTTCAATATAGTGGATTAGACTTAATCTCTCTCTTCACTTCAATCCCAGTGCAATTTTACTCTGGATTAAAGTTTCATTCTGGAGCTTACAGAGCTTTTAAAAATAAAACCACAAACATGGATACTTTAGTCTCATTATCTTCTAACGTAGCTTGGTTCTATAGTGTATACTCTCTCTTTGTTCATGGACCTGTATTTTTTGATGCTGCATCATTATTAATAACTTTCGTGTTAGTAGGAAAGACTTTAGAAGCGTACCTTAAAGGAAGAGAAGCTAATGCTATAGTAAAATTACAAACAGTAAAGGCAACTGTAATAAAAAGCGGAAAAGAAGAGAAAGTTGATTCAACTGATTTGAAAGTTGGAGATATTGTAATAGTTAAATCTGGAGAAATTATTCCAGCTGATGGAATAATTGACGAAGGAGAAGGAGATGTCAATGAATCAATATTTACTGGAGAATTTACGCCTGTAAAGAAAACTAAAGGAGATCCAGTAATAGGAGGATCTATTCTTCTAAAAGGAAATATAAAAGTATACGTTACGAGAGCAGGAGATTCTACATATTTATCACAAGTTATACAATCCATTAGAGAATCTCAAAACGTTAAATTTCCTATTCAGAAACTAGTAGATAAAGTGTCCTCCATTTTTGTTCCAGTAATAATTTCTGTGTCTATACTTACTTTTCTAATATGGAAATTTATCCTTCATTTTCCTACTTATATGGATGTATTATTTTCAGTTGCAGTTTTAGCAGCTGCTTGCCCATGTCCTTTAGGATTAGCTACACCTATGGCAGTTTTAACAACTGTTAATAAATTAGCTAAAAAAGGAATAATAGTAAAAAATGGAGATTCTTTAGAAAAATTACAGAAAACTAAAATAATAATCTTTGATAAGACCGGAACTATAACAAAAGGTCAGTTTCAAGTAGAAAGAGTAGAGGCTGACGAAGAAACAATAGCTTTAGCGTCATCAGTTGAAAGCTATAGTTCTCACCCAATAGCAAAAGCTATTTCATCGTTATCTGAAAAGAAAGAAAAAGTTGAGAATTTTAACGATTTTCCTGGAGAAGGAGTGTATGGAGAAGTAAATGGAAAAAGTGTAATCATAGGAAAAAGAGAGTTTGTTCTTAAGAATTGCGAAAGTAACGAAGTAGAAGGGGATATTTTAATCTGTGTAGATGGAAAAATAAAAGGAAGCATTTGGCTAACTGACGAAATTATAGAAGGAGTTGAAGATACTATTAGAAGACTAAAAGAACAAGGGAAAGAAATAATTATTGCTACTGGAGATCCTAGTATTGCTTCAGATAGAGTTGCACAAAAGTTAGGAGTGAAACTATACAAAGGATTATCTCCAGACGAAAAAGTAGATTTAGTTAGGAAATACAAAGGACAAGTAGTTTTTGTAGGAGACGGAATTAATGATGCCCAAGCTATAAAGGAAGCCGATGTTGGAATAGCTGTTTCTAATGGAACAGAAATAGCTAAATATGCTGGAGATATCGTTATTCCAAGCGTTAATTCTATCATTGATGTATTTTCGCAAGGTAAAAGAGCCGTAAATAAGATTAAGCAGAATTTAGTTTGGGCTTTCGTCTATAATTCTATCCTGGTATCGATAGCTGCAGGAGTTCTATATCCCTTATATTTACCTCCTGAATATGCCGCATTAGCTATGAGCATGGATAGTGTAGCAGTAGTATTATGGTCTAATGTGAAGTAACTATATCTTATTTTTTCAAATATTGCTTTATGTATTATACTAGTTTGTGCGCCACTTGAAAGCATGAACTAATCCACACTTACGACGGAGCATGCCCACTTCGCGATGAGGATTTCCTGCTTCTCTAGGTAAACTTACTATACACCACCTCACGAGATGATATACAGTGGAGGCTCCACACAGACAACCACAACCCTCATCAGTCAGCCATTACAGTTCTGGGAAACGGTGAAAAAAGGAAAATACGAACGAACCTTTCTATAAAGAGTAACTATATGGATGAGGAGGAGGGGCACAAAGATAAATGGAGCAAAGCGCTAACCTATGATGAACGTGTTACGAGCTGAGCCCCCCCTTATTTCTTATTTCTCACCTTAACGTAATAAGCTTTACCTCTTTAATTTACGTTATATAGAAATTATGGATAACTTTCTTACAAACTTGTCTAGAACTCGAGAACTTGAAGATACTATTAAGGAATATATTGAAAAATTAGTTGAAAATACAACACGATAGCTTTACTATTTTTTAAGTACTACAAAGTTCGCAATAATTTTTCCATTTAAGTATGAGAGAAAGAAATTAAGACAGTATCTGTCATTTTAAAAAATATTTGAAGAAATTCAACTTTAAGATGTGGGGTTTTTCTCACCTCAAAATTCGCATAACTAAAAAAGGGTGCCAAATGATGACTTGCCCGGCACCTGACTGATGACAGAGAGTCAGCCTGAGCCCCCGTTATTTATCTTTAGCTTCTACTAAAATAAGCTTAACGCTATTTCTCCTTGCATTTTACTCTCCAGTAAAATTGGGGAAATTCTAAAAATCATAAAAATAAATACTTGCTTATTTTCACATTTCGATAAGAGCTGAGTAGTCGCTTCACAATCAACTGCACAGAATGTGCATATAGTTCTTATTTCGATCACAGAGAAGAAATTAGCATAAAAGTATTTATTATAATCCTACTGCTAAAAATATTTCTACATATAAATATAACGCATAACTATCATTGAAAAGTAAGAATACTTAATCCATAGAGGGAAAATAATAGAATAACCCAAAATAAAAACTCTTTGAAAAATCAATTAGATTCCTAAAACAATTTGAGGATCTACTGGTAGTCTGCTATATTTCTTCTTAGTAGCTTTTTCTAGCGCTATGAAAACTGCAGGTAATGCACCAGTAGTTCCTGCTTCTCCCACACCTCTACTGTGAGATAAAACTCCAGAAGGATATTCCACTGTATCTACATGAATATTTCTAGGAGCTTCAGTAGCCGATAAAACTCCACAGTCCGCTATAGAACTAAATAATGGATTGCCATTTTCATCATACTTCATAGATTCTATCATTACTTGAGATGCCCCTTGTAGTGCTCCACCTATTATTTGCCCTTCTACTTCTTCCTTATTTAATGTTTTTCCAACATCGTCAACAGCATAATATTCGATAACTTTGAATAATCCAGTTTCCTTATCTACGTCTACAACAGCAACATGAGCTCCAGGTGCAAAAATATCATCAGTCTTATAAAATACTTCTACTTCTTCTTCTTTTGAAAGATCAATTTTACCATTCATTTTCTTTAAAAGTTCTTCAGCAGCAGCAATAACAGCAGAACTACCTACAGTACCTCCTCTTGATCCAAAACTCCCTATTCCCTCTTTAACGTTATCAGTACTTCCAGTTATTATCTCAATCTTATCTTCATCAATACCTAAAACTTGCGATGCTACTCCTTTAAACGATGAAGCATAAGCTTGACCATGTGGACCTAAACCTAAATAAAAGTATACTTTTCCTCCATGAATCTTAGCTCTAGCTCCTTCACCTGGTGAAGCTCTTACTATTTCTGTAAAAGCTATTATTGATACTCCTTTATCCTTATGAATCTCTTTCATTTTCCTGTAATAATTTTCTGCTTTATTAAGAACTTCATGATAACCAGCGGGATCAAATTTCAATCCTAATGGAGTTACATATCCAGAATCATCTACTAAATTTTTCTTTCTTATCTCTACAGGATCCATACCTAATTCATCAGCTAAATCTTCAACTAAAGTCTCATGTATTAACGCAGCTTCCGGTCTTCCTGCTCCTCTATAAAATCCCATTGGAGGAGTATTAGTGAAGACTGACATAGCTCTAATCGAAGCAAACTTTACTTTATATGGACCATTACTTAATCTAGCAACGAAAGATGAGGCAAAATAATTAATTCCATAATCATATGCACCAATATTAGCTATTACAGTCCCTTCCATCCCAAGAATCTCCCCTTGCTTCGTTGCATAAAGCTTCATATCTGAAACTTCGCCCCTTCCCAAGGATTGAGCATTATTTAAGATCTCACTCCTAGTTTCTATCCATTTTATTGGTCTATGAAGTTTCAATGAAGCTAAAGAAGCTAAAACATACTCCGCATATCCTCCGCTTTTATTTCCAAATCCTCCACCTACATTTGGCGGAGACAATACTCTTATTTTTTCTGGAGGAATGCCTAGAATTTCCCTTAAATCATTTCTTACTCCGAAAGGAGCTTGAGTTGATACATATATATTTAGAATATCTCCTTCCCACCAGCATATAAATCCTTTAGGCTCTAGTGGATTCGAAACAACTCTACTTTGTTTTATTTTCCTTCGAACTACGACTTCAGCTTTTTCTTTTAACCTTAAATCTCCTCCCTCCAGTAGCTGATCTACTGAAATGTTACTTTTTAACTCTGGGTGTATTGGTTCTACATTTAAGGCATCTTCTACATCTACTACTGGCTTTAGTTCTTCATAATCAATGGATACGTCTTCTGCAATATCTTCAGTTTCATATCTGTCTTCAGCTACAACAGCTAAAACTGGTTGGCCAACGAAATTTACTCTATCTTTTGCTAAAACTGGCATTCTCGCTATTTGAGAATTTCTTTCCATTCCTCCAAAAAATCTTGCTGGAATGTATGCTTTTACATCATCCCAAGTTAAGGATAAAAGTCCTTTAGTTGGTCTAGAAATATTTTTTATAATTCCTCTAGCGATCCTAGATCTTATAACATATAAATAAGCTACATTGCTTGGAGTTATATCGTCTATATAAGTCGAATGACCAGTAATAATTCTTTCATGCTCTTTAATCATAAATGTTAGATACCAAACTTAATATTTAAGATTATTCACAAAAGAAAATCGAATAAAAATTAATTTATGTACCATGAATATTATGATTCACTATCAATAATATTAAGATATAATGACCTCCTACTTTAGGTTAACAAAATTAGTAGTTTCGAATATAAACTTAATCAATCTTCCTAGACGTAGAAGTAAATTTTGTTGTTATATACTAAGATAGAATCTAATTCTGCTTAATATAAAACTATATTTTACATAAATTCTTACCTATAATAACATAACTATATACTATTAGATATCTAAATATCTCTACGAAATAAGATAGAAAAGACCAACATTATGATGTATTTGGAACCATCTTTTATTTAAAAATAATAATAATATATCCTAAATTATAGTACGTGCTTATGATTTAACTGGTACGAAATTTAGAAAATAGATCTAGATATTATATGATAACATGTATTCATTACATGACACTAATGTAATATTTATTAGGAAAAGTAATTATACTAATACGAATTTCTCTAGAATTGATAAATAAATTCGACTTTGGAACATTAATTATAAGATATTATCTTTTTTATAGTGATTAAAATGATTCATATATCCTATATAATAAATTTCTCAGCGATTTCTATAGTTTATCGGTAATTCTAATATAGTCTTAATACTTCATTTACCTTATTCTATTTATAGAAATATTAGTATTAACAAATAAAAATGAGAATAATATAATAAAAATAAAAAATTTCTCTTAATTTACAGGCTTGCTAACGCTCCCAGTAGAGTCTGCAAGAGTTGAACCACTAACTCTAAAAGATTTTGCAACAACGATGCTAACGACGTCAACAAGCCATTTAACGCCGAATCTAGCCCTAACAAACTTTCTATAAAGAACATTTTCTCTCAACCATAAATACAATCAGCAGTATAAAAACATTTCTTATCAATAATACCGTTTCTTATTTGAAAATATAAAAATATGATGTGACGATATGTGAAATATCGATAATGAAATATGGCTATATGTCTTGAATTAACCATATCTCATCTTATAAAATAAACTTTAACGTTAATTGTGAATCCATAAAACTAGACACTCAAGTTTCGCTACATATCATTAAGTTCTTCTTGATATGAAAATAGAATCATATATGAGTTAATAGGAAATAAATAGGTATTATATTAATAATTTCATTTCTATTATACATGATATCAATCAATTGTAAAACGCAATGGAAATGAGATTAACCCATTCAATAGATAACTAGAATTTTATCAAAAAAATTATATTAAATATCAATAATTAAACATCTTCAGATGACATAAAGTATTTAAATGTCTTGCTAATAAGAATAATCAGACCAAAAATGGCAGAAACAACATTGTTAAGTGACCTCCTAAATGTATTAATGCAACTATTAGAAGAACTATTAAAAGCAATATTAAGTCTTTTAACAAGCCTTCTTGGGTCACTATCTGGATAAGCATAAAAGATATAATTTCTTTTTTCTTTTAAGAAATTAAATTTTAAAATATAGTAATATTTTCGTGATTCAATTTATAAATTATTTTATCACAAAATTATTATAGTAAAAAGAAAATATCCGTATACCAGACATTAACTTTCTTCATTCACAAGCTACTTAAGATAAGATTTGTTAGGTTTGATGACTCTAATGGTTTTATTTTATTTTGTTTTTATAGGACTAATAATTCTAACTTGGCGTGATTCTATATAATTCATTTTCTATATTCAATTTAATTAGCATCATTTTTCCTTTTTCGTTTAATCTACTTAAAATTCCACTTTCCACATCAAAATACATATCCACGGATAAGTTTACGAAATCTTTTTTACCTGTTATAGAAAATTTATAACTTCTGATCTTTCCTGCTTGGCAAATAACATCTACGAAAGTAGTATCAAAATTTGTTATTGTTAAAGGAAAGTTAGGAAACATTGTAGATGGATTTAATTTAATATTCTGGTTATTTTTAATTATATTTATATTTTTTTTCGATAAAATAGGAAATCCACTTCCAAAATTTTGAGATAAATTATGTTCATACTCTCCCGGTTCTATTTTCATTAATAATATTTTTTCTAAATCTGTTTTAAATGATTGTTTTGCTATTAATAATTCTTCATCAGTATCTACTTTATATTTTATCTTATTTTCATCCATATCTAGAATATAGTACCTAACCTTACCAGAATATTCTCTATCTAAGAATGATGCATTAAATTTAAGATTTATAATATATTCTATCGATAACCCATTTAGTAATCTCATTTATTAATAATAACCATATAACTACCTTATAAACTTCTATGAAATCGTCATCGGATTGTTGATTTAGTTAAAACTTTTTGGAAATTAAACTTAATTTTTACTTTTTATCATAAAAACATTATACACATACTAACATATACATATTATCAAATGAATACTTAGCTAATACAAAGGAATTTTTATAATTAATTTTAAGAACGAAAATTAAATAATTGCAGTTTTTATGATATATTACTAATCATAAATAATAATAAAATACAAATATATTAATTAAAAAAATAAAAAATTTCTCTTAATTTACAGGCTTGCTAACGCTCCCAGTAGAGTCTGCAAGAGTTGAACCACTAACTCTAAAAGATTTTGCAACAACGATGCTAACGACGTCAACAAGCCATTTAACGCCGAATCTAGCCCTAACAAACTTTCTATAAAGAACATTTTCTCTCAACCATAAATACAATCAGCAGTATAAAAACATTTCTTATCAATAATACCGTTTCTTATTTGAAAATATAAAAAATAGATATAAGTATTATAGAAATTATAGAAAAGAATACAGTTGTAATATAGTTATGGTTTACGTTATTAAGAACTTAGCTTACAATAGTTTTAGACAGAAATAGCTCGAATTAGTATGGAAATTATTATAATTATTCATTTAATCGTCATCCTTGTTATTATTAACTATACCATCTCTATTGAATAAGTCTTAATAGTTGTCAATAGATAACTAGAATTTTTTTAAAAAATTATATTAAATATCAATAATTAAACATCTTCAGATGACATAAAGTATTTAAATGTCTTACTAATTAAGAATAATTAGACCAAAAATGGCAGAATCAGCCTTAGGAGACATACTAAATGTATTATTGCAACTATTAGAACAACTACTACAAGCAGTATTAAGTCTCTTAACAAGTCTACTTCAATCATTAGCTGCATAAAAAGATAAAGATATTTCTTTTTTTCTTTCTTATATTTTGGATTAATTAAGAAAATCCTAACTGCTTGAATGTTGTATGCAGTTTCGATTCTCGAATTAAGCAGTTAACTATCGTATAATATCAGAAAGCTCCACTACTTAGTCTCTTATAATTAATTAAGATTAGGAGTATTTACACATCGTTTATAAGGAAAAATATGAAATTTAAATCATAATTTATTTTTTATTATATAATCTTTTCTAGCGATATTAAAATATTTAACATTCTTAAAGTGTTATATTATTTAGTACTAATCATTTTCCAATTTAAATAGATTAATAAAATTATAATTATTTTATAAAGTGAGACTTATCAGTTTAGATATTAGAATAGATTTAGATCTTCGTTTGCATTAAGGAAATAAAGTTTTTCATGAAAAGGCAAATAGAAAACTTATATAGAAAAAGAGAATATCTTTGTATTTAATGTCTACACTTTCAAAAGTAAGAAGTCTATATAAATCTATCTGATACTTTAATCTAAATATTCTTTCATAATACTTATTTATGAGAATTTGGCTATTCCATAAGAAAATATTGGACTAGTAATAAGAATTATAGTAAGAGTTAGTTAAAGAGAGCTTAAAGTACTAACCTAGGTAAAGTAATGAAACTATTTTTGATATATTTATTGCTGTCCTATAGTTTGTGAAGTATTTGAAAATTAAGCTATTCTCTCAAATAGGACTATCCGTAGAATAAGCGTTAAGTAATCAAATATTACACAGACTAGTTGCCTTATCCAAAAATACTAAGTCTGATACTTGTTAAAAACTTTCGACTAATATAAAATACTTAATAATCATTAAATCAAATATTTTGCAATTTATATGATCCTTGAGTTAGATAGGGTATTATGAAATTCTTAGTTTATAAATGTAACAGTGAACGATATTTTCTAGAGATTTAGGCTGATGCAAGTATTTTTCTTAATAAAACTATAGTGTATGAAGTATTTGAAAATTGAAGTTTTTCTCCCAATCAGAACCATTCGTAGAACTAACGCAAAGTATTCATAGTACACACACTAAGTAAGCTATGATAATAATTGTATAAAAATAATTAAATAGATAATTTAGGTTAGAGATTTGAGTTTTGTGATTATATCTAAAATTAAAGATAGAATTTATTTTCTTTAACTATATCCAGCAATTATATACATTAGCTTAAAGAATAGCAAAATTTATAAATTATACTTTAATGTAAGTAATAATAAATAGGGTAAGTTATTATGGGCAAAAAAACCAATGGAGAAAAAAATAGTAACATAGCTGTTTATCACATAACTTTTCCTTATTATATATTTGAACAATGGTTTACTTTGCTTGAAGACGAAAATAGAAAAAGAAAAAAGATTCTAAAAGCTCCATTGGAGTTCAATTACTTTCTTAGTATATTAGCTCAATATTTTCCTAACAGGCAAATTGAAGCAATCCTCAAAATATTAGTAGAATATAACATAATTCCTTATAGTTTAGATTATACTACAATATGGAAGAGATTACAAAATAAGCAGAATATCGATTATTATAAATTAATAGATAATAAGAAGAATAATAAAATACTTAAGCTAATAATAATGTTCGATAATAAAAAGAATAAATTTGTAAATGTGCAGATAAGTGTAGAGGATAAAAACAATGTAGTGAGCATTTTTCATGGGGATATAACGTGAAATTAGGAATTATCGTTTTACTGCTAATTGGATTAGCTATTATTTCACCTTTGTACTTCTCATCATATGCTTTAAATGAGAAACCTAGTTATGTCATTAAAGGTGGAGAAATGGCATATGAAATTAATATGTGTATATCAGGATTCGATGGCCTTATAAAGGAATTTAAATCTGGATTTGTTATCTACAATATAATAAATTATTCTAGTTATAATTTTACATTTACAGTAGAATCATATGGTAACATATTTCAGTTCTTAAAACAAAATAATATTAATCCACAAAAACTTTTGTTAGTATACGTTAATAATGGTACTTATACTGTTAGCTATAATTCTACGCTTAAGTTCCCTTCAGTAAACTATGAAACGTTACAAGCTTTATCTAAGAATTCAACTAAAGCTAAGATTACAACTAATGCAGGGACTTTTTATACATATCTAGCTAAAGAAAGCGTAACAAAAAGTAATGAAGAAGGGTATGTAAATTTATGGGTAGATAATAGTTCTGGTTTGCTAGTTCAAATGCAGGAATTTGCTTCGGACAGTTTAGGTTCAGTTAACATTTCTTTTCAATTATATGAAATTAGCATTCCTGTAACTCAAACTACTACTCATACTTCTACAACTACCCATACTTCTACAAGTATTCAAAATTCTACAACTACTCATTCTACAAATGTTCAATCTTCGTCTTTCACAACTCCTAGATTACCTACCACTTCATCTCATGATTCTGTATATCTAAAAACTAAACTTCTACTAACAGGTGTAGTAGCATTAGTATCAATTATTATCATTATCGCTTTTATTGTCCGCAAAGCAACTAAATAGAATAAATAAACATTAATCTTAAATACTAATTTTCTTTATATAATATATGGAAAAAAGAGTTATTGTAATAATAATATCTTTAATTTTAGTTTTACCGATAACGAACATAATCTCAACTACCTCTGGATTCTCACAGCCATATTACCTTCAATATAATTCACCATATTATTCACTAATTTCTCAATCAGAATACATAGAACCTCTAAATGCTTCTCAAACTATTGAATTTGCTGTAATTCTAAACTTTACTAATTATACATCTCTATTACAAAATACTCAATTAATAGTGAACCATGTAGCTCCTTTTATGTCTCCAGCTCAATTTAGACAGTACTATTACCCATCTTCATCATATATAAATTCAGTAATTTCATACATGGAATCCTATGGGATCTCGTTCGTAAGAAGTTATGGTCTAATTTTAATTTTCAAAGGAACAGTAGCAGATATAGAAAATGCATTAAATACCTATATTAATATCTATTATTATCCTACTGGAGAGATTTTCTGGTATGATGAACCTGGACTGCTAACATTTCTTCCATTCTACTATTACGCTAATAATGTAACACCTTCAGTTCCCTATAATATAGGTAAACATATTTTAGGAATTATAGGAATTGACAGTCTTGATCCAGCAATATCTCCAATGTTATATCAAAGTAATTTCCAATTAGTACAAAAAAATCCACTAATCTCAAGTGTGACTGTAACGCCATCTATTATAGCTAACTACTTTAATTTTACAAAGTTATACAAAAATGGGCAGTTAGGTCAAGGAGCTAAAATAGGTATAATAGGAGAGCCAGAAAGCTATGTAAATGTTTCAGATATATATCAATTCTGGAACAAGTACAGTATCGTACCAAGAACAGGAAGTTTAAATATAATAAGTTTTGGTAATAACGTAAGTGAAGGAGAAAGCGCTGAAAATGTAATGGATTCTGAATGGTCTGGAGTCTTAGCACCTGCTGCTGACATATACTTAGTGTTTAGTAATGGATATGTAGGAGGAAATTCAATGATTGGTAATTTACTTAATTATTATTATGAATTCTATTACATGATAAATTACATTAATCCAAATGTTATGTCAGTATCAGTTGAAGCTCCAGAATCATTGCTAGGAGCTTATGATCCAGTAATGTTATACGCTATAAATAACTTAATGATTCAAGCTTCTGATCAAGGAATATCAGTATTGGCAGCTTCCGGAGATTGGGGCTATGATACTGATTTTCCACCTATAGATGATTTAACATTATATCAAAATACTCTCTGGTATCCAGCTAGTGATCCACTAGTAACTGCTGTAGGAGGCATTTTTGTTAATGTTAGCGCTACTGGACAAGTTATAAACGTAAGTGGCTGGGATTATAGTACTGGAGGATATAGTGAAGTTTTCTATTATCAACCTTATGAATGGAACTCGCTGATTCCAGGTACTCTAACTTTCATGAGACAGTATCCCGATATAGCCTTCGTCTCTGATGCAGGATATAATATTACTGAATATGGTTCTGGTCTACCTATGATATTTAATGGAACTTTAGAATATTGGTTTGGTACTAGTGGTGGTCCACCAATGACAGCAGCAATGATTGCTTTAACTGGACATAGATTCGGTTCGCTAAATTATATATTGTACTACATATCATATAGTGGCGAAATACAATTAGATGGCGTTACACTACAAGGATTACCCCCATGGATTCCAATAACTTCTGGATATAATCCATTCCCTGCAATGTATGGATGGAATTACGTAACTGGAATAGGAACTTATAACGCATATGCAATGGTATATGACTTAGATTTAATATATAATACAATATACGGATAAAGATTCAATATTTCCAGTAAATATTTTTATAAGCTAAATATTTTTTCTAAAATTTAGAACATATAAAGATTTTTTATGATTTAAATAAAATATAATCCATAATTTCTTAATTAATATATAAATAATTAATACCTTGCCTTAAAAAACTTTAATTATAGAATAATTTTTGACTTTTAAAATCAGCGTTTAGTTATCTCTTCTGAATAGCGACATGTTATAAATAAGACAAACTCGTTTATTTACTTTTTAACATAGATCTTTTAATAGTAAAGATTACGCATTTCTTCAATAGCTCAACTAAAGGTAAAAGAAGGATTAACAGATCAAATTAATTTACTTTAAAAGATGATTAACAGATTTTTAAAATAGTTGATTTTTATTAAACTCAATTTATTTATAAGTTTATTCAAATTTTTATTCAATATACCGGACACTCTATGGAAAAAGATTTTAATATTGGTCAGCTGATGATATTCTAATGAGTGTTGAAGTTTCAAATATTTCGAAGTACTTTGGTAAGTTTATTGCGCTAGATAGCATTTCTTTCAATATCTCAAATAATGGGTGCTATGGCATACTTGGACCCAATGGCGCTGGCAAGACCACTCTTTTTAAGATCATGTCTACCCTTATAAAACCATCTAGTGGTACTGTTAAGATTAATGGTTATGATATTTTCGAAAGTCGAGAAAAGGCTTTAAAGGATACTGCTTTTCTAGTTGGAACTCCTGAACCATATGATTATCTAACTGTTAAAGAATTTATAGAATTTGCTGCTAAATTAAGAGGAAAAGATGTTAATGTAAATGAATTGAAAGACGAATTAGATTTACCTGATTTAAGAGCTAGATGCGGAATCTTATCAAAAGGACAAAAGAGGAGAGTGTATTTAGCAGCTCTGCTAGCACAGGATCCTAAAATAATGATTTTAGATGAACCTACTGATGGTTTAGATCCTATAGAAATATATGTAATTAAGAATATCATAAAAAAAATTAAGAAGGATAAGATAATAATTTTGTCCTCACATATTTTATCCGAGGTTCAAGAGTTATGCGACTATATAATGGTAGTGAAGAAACGACTTCTATGGAAGGGAGATAAGAATAGTCTAATGAATATGTTCACTAACAAGACATTGAGAGTAGAATTCCTTTATCCAGTTGATATAGTAGAAGTTAAAAGTTTAATTAATACTTTAGCGTATCAAATTAGGCAGATTGAAGATAGCAATAGAACTTTTGTTATAGAGTATTCAGGTGATGATAATGATAGAAAGAAAATTTTAGAAAAATTGGTAAATTTAGGCATTAAAAATTTCGGCGATAACACTAGTAGTCTAGAAGAAAGTTATATTAGATTATTAGATAAATTTAGTAAGGTGTATAGTTATGAATAATGAGCTTAAATTACTAATTATTTCTAATTTTAAATTTTATTATAGATCCAAAAGATTTCAAATACTATTACCGTTATCTTTGGCTATATCTTATATAAATGCAATATTAGTACTTTTACGTATATTACATAAACCTGCTGATCCTTATACGTTTTTAGATGCTACTTTGTCCTACTATCTTCCTTTATTTATAGTTATAGCAGGATTATTTGGAGGGGACTTAATAAGTAAAGATTTTAGTAGAGAAGGATTATTTACTTTATCGCAACCAATGAAGAGAGATTTAATTTTCACAGCAAGATTTCTTTCAGCGTTAATTTCATCAATAATTGCAGTAATAGTATTTCTCCTTGGAGTAATATCTTCCACATATATTTTATATGGATATCTCGTGGGTAATTTTGGATTAATTATTGCATTCTCTATATTAGGAATGACATCATTACTTGCATTCACTTCGCTTTTTAGTACACTAAGCAAAAATCCTTCTGTTTCTATAACTATTTCTATATTGATATTATTGATAATATTTCCTATAATAGAAGATATAATGACAAATTTACAATTAGAACCTTGGTTCTTAATTATTTATGGTTTAACAGTAATTGCAAATGTGGCTGAACCACATTATCCCCCACATATTATTCAGATAGTTTCCTCAAATGGAATAGAAAAATCATATAATGTTACTATAGCTGAAAGCATTGCAATATTAGTAGGATATTTAATTTTTAGTTTAATAATATCTATGATAATCTATAGAATACGCCAATTAGCTGAAGTTTAATTATCATTAAAATTTTTATATAAAATCTAAAATTATCATGAGATATACGAAAAGCAAATTATTAGTTTCAATCACAAAATTTGTAGTATACAGACTATTTGTAAATTAATGTTATTCTCTTCATAATACGTATGCTCAGATAAAGTTCTCAATGAAACATGCTCTACAAAGTTTGAGAATAATAATTATACAAAATTTTCTCTCCTTCTAGATTGCAAGAATCTTGAACATTTAAGCATATCTTACCTCCTGCAACAACGAGGAAAATAAATTATCCTATATACTGTTAGTTACAGCCTCATATAAAACATATTAGTCGGGTTTGAGTTATACAAACCCGATAGAAAGACCAGCCCTAGTCTTGAGCTTAGTATATCCTAATATAAGCACAGTATTTTAGCTAGATCTTATGTTTAAATTTAGCATTAGAAATTTATGTTCATCTCATTTAAGATTGCATTTCAGATCTAGTTATAGCAATTTAACTCTTCAATATTTATCATATTTTGCTAATTATTATATAAATTATATTTAATAATGAATTATGTCCTATTAATGGAAAACTTAAAATGAATTGATAAAAAATTTAATGATGAATTAATATTACTATATTAATAAAACAAAAATACCTAAGAGCGCGACTTTCACAATCTTTAACATCTCTCATTACACAAAATAATAAAGTATTCTCCCGAAACTTTATTCAATGCTTATATTTAAACCATACTTACTAAAATGTTTCAGCTCTTATCTTCCTCTAGTGTATAATGTTTTCTAATAATCTCTAGTACTATAAATAAAATTCTCAAAAAATTTAAGACATGAAGTAATCAACATAATTTTTTAAAACGCATAGTATTAAAGTATTATATGAATGTAATAATAAAATCGGGTGCTAGTCTTAAAAAAATATCGATCTATACTATTTCTGATATATTGGTCTTCATAATTTCTATATATTTGGTTACTATCTTAGGCAACAGTATAGTATTAGATGTAATATTCGATATCTCTTTCTTCCTTATGATCTTATTTTTTATTCTCCTTTTTTTGGTTATAAAAAAGGGAAGCATAATTGTTACTGATACTGGAATTTACATAAGAAAAATAAGAAAATATCATATTCCTTGGAACAAAGTTAAAAACGCAGATATAAAAGCTACTAGATTTACGTATTCTCCTTTTTCAAATAAATATATAGTAAACTATGCTATAGAGATATTTACTGATAACAAGACTTACGAAGTAGAAGTTCCTAAAGCTAGTGAAGTTCTAGAAAAAATAAAACAAATCTTAGAAAATAATAATAAGATTAATTAAAACTTTTTAACATATTGGCTTTACCTAGTTAATACCTTCTAAATATTAGTCCACATAAGTCATCAACTATACATAGAGAATTTATGAACACTAATTTTATATTAAAAACTTTTACTATTTTCTATCTATTTACTTATTAAACAAAGAATACTATAAATAGTGACTTAAATTTAAATACTAACTTTTAATGTTTTATTGTTAAGGCTTATAGCTCAACTTATAAACTTATTAGTTATTGATTAACATGAGTATTATATAATATTACCATTAAGTAATATAAACTAATATATTAGAATAGTGTAAAAAACTGTTCAATAGTTTTTAAGAATTACAACAAATATGTGTTAACTTTTTATTCTTTATGTAGTGAACCTTTTTAAGGATAAATATATATGTTATAAAGAATACATAATATTACGTCTTTAAATAAAAAGTAACTAAGAATATTATGAGTTTTATGCTATACTATTAAATATTTCATAGTTCCTAGAGTAATTTACAGCACGTTAAATCTAAGTTGACTAAAGATAAAACTAATAAAGAAGAAAACACATCAAAAATATAGATTAAAAGCATTTAATTGTATAACTTATTCTTTTAATATTTTCTCTTTTACTTCACCAATTAAATCATTAATATTAACTACTTCATACTTAACTTTTCCAGCTTTTATTGCATCTTGAATTTTTCTTTCTCTATCAGTTAACCTAGTAGATTTTCCACTTTTTATTTCGATAAATATTATTTCTGGATCTGCTTCATCAGAAAGACCTTTAAATGCTATAAAATCTACTGGTGATCCTAAATGCCTAAAATCTTTCAAATTAACATTATACTTTTCTGCTAGAAAAACGGGAGAAAACTCTTCTCCTACTTTACCTAGTATCGTGTTTATTGATCTTTCAATAGCATCTCTCCTTATCTGTTCTTCAGTTTGCATTTTCCACTGGTTTAGAATATTTTCGTACTGTTGCTTTATTGTTTGTTCCATTTGCGTTCTTAATTGTTGAGAGTATTGTTGAACCCAAGAATTGAATGATAATTGAGCTTGTTGTTGTGCTCGAGAATACTCTTCTTGAATCTTTCTATTTAATAGAGAAATTTTTCTAGAATAATAAAAGATAATCCCTATTATGATTGCAATAAAAATAATAAAAATGAACAAAAGTATTCCATAATCCATAATCGTAATAGAGAACAAAAAATATTTAAACTTTATTGCATTTACTACAGAAAAAAGAAATTACTTAGTTAATTGCTTATTATTTTGTTTTTTCCTTTTCTTCTTTAGCTAAAGCAGATATTTGATCTTCTTTACTTGCCTCTTCTAACGATTTCCCTTTAGTTTCTGGAACAATTAGAAGAGTTATTATTGCAGCTAGTATTCCTAAAAATCCTCCTATACCAACAGCTACTCCTAAACCAAAATTTGAATCTAAGAATGGAAATATTGCTGAATTAGCTAATGCTCCTGTTCTATCTATTGCAACTGTTATGCCAGAAGCTATACCTCTTATCTTTGTAGGAGTTAATTCTACGTTAAACGTACCTGCTGCACTTATATTTGCTGGGCCTAGATTATGGAAATAATGATATCCGCCTAATATTATTGCACCTAATAATGGTGTTAAAGCTATAGGAGATTTTAGTAATACGCCTTTTAGTAAAAAGAAAAGTACTAACGCTACTCCCATTCCTACAAAGCCTAATGCTTCCAACGGTTTTCTTCCCCATCTATCCACTAATAGCATGTTAGAGATTCCACCTGGTATTGATGCTATTATTGTAATTAGTAAGCTAAACAATGCTAAATTCCTTATTCCTATAGGGTAAGCTACTAGTGCTAGTTCAAATACTCCACCTGGATTTACCATGTGATCTAAGAACCATAATATTCCAGCTATGAATATGTACTTAGCATATTTCGTAAAGTAGAAAAGAACTGGAGTTTTATCTACTATATCTCCAGCTATATTGACCTCTTTTTTAGTTACTCTCTTAATTTCTTCTTCTAATCCTTTTAGATCCCCTTTTATCCTAGCTAAATATCTTGGAGATTCTGGTACTTTTCTCCTTAAATATACGACTGATCCTGGAATTATTGCGCCTAAGCCTAGTATTATTCTCCAACTCAAATCTGCAGGTACATTCAATGACGTTAAAAGTAATGTAGTTCCTGCACTTGCTATACTTCCAATAGGTCCAGTAACTCCTACTGCAAAAGCTAATAGTTTTCCTCTGTCCCTCATTTCTGAAAATTCTCCCAACACTATTGGCGAAAGGACGAAATCTCCTCCTATTCCTATACCAAATATCATTTGTGTAATTACTAATTCTACTGCATTCGTAGTAAATGCTCCTAGTAATGAACCTATAGCAAGAAAGAGACATTCAAAACCATACACTGCTTTCCTTCCTTTAAAGTTTGAAATGAAACCAAAAATTAATGCTCCTGCAATAGCTGTCCACAATGATGCTGTTCCTAATAAAACGAATAGTAAACCAGAAGCATGAAAGATTTTAGATAAGGTATCTAATTCTATTGATACAAATGTCGTATTATAGCTTATAGTAAACATTCCTAAGCTAGTTATTAGTAAACTTCTAAAGTGATATATATTGAAATTAGATTCATCTAGTGGTTTGAAAATATCTTTTATATTCATTTCGCCTTATTTGACAAAATATAAATATTTAAGAATTCTCAATTTAGATTATATAGTAGAATAGAATTGATGTAAAGTATATACTACTATATAGAGAAATTCTAATCAAATTTGAATAATAGGAAGTAAGAGCAGATAAATTTGTACAAATGTAATAGCCTTATTTTTGTGCGAAATATTGTATAACTTAAAAATTAGCAGTTATTCAAAAAGATAACGCTAAGTACGTGTTCAACAAGCAATACAAGAAAAATCAATAAAACATTTCTATAAATATTGGTATTGCATTATTTAATAAGTCTCCTCTTTTATATTCGGCAATGAAAAAGAAATTAAGGAGATCTAAAAGATTATTATCTGTTTACGTAAAACTTATATATACTTCTCATATTGTTCTCTTATCTTTAGTGAATATTTTTTATTTATTGTTTTTATTTTCTAAAACTTTTTACTATTTTTTTCTCTTAGACAACTTTAAGAACAGGGTTTAATTAGACGTTTATATGTCAAGTAAGATTTTTGTAAGAGAATCCTCAGGTTTAAAAAAGGAAGTTTCTCTTACCGACGCGATAATGCTCAATATGGCTAACATGCCTGCTGGCGTTGCACTATTTACTTCAATATCACCATATATTTACCCTGGAGCATTAATTTGGCTAGCTGCTATAATTGGATTAATTTTAGCTATACCTCAGATCATAGTCTACACTTTTCTTGGCTCTAAAATTGCTAGAACCGGTGGAGATTACGTTTGGATTTCTAGAATTATTAATGGACCTTTAGGAGGAATTATGGCTTTCGCTTTAATGATAGAATCAACAGCGTTTTTTGCTTTGACAGCGTTTTTCTTTTCCTCTGCAGTAAGCAGTGTATTCTCTACAATAGGAAGCTTAGACGGAATTCCTTCTCTAGTATCTATTTCAAGTACTTTGACTTCATCCATCTATTCTTATGTTTTAGGAGCAGGTTTATTCACCTTTATCGTATTAATCAATATTTTCAAATCAAAATGGGGATTCACTTTAGTTTCGATATCAGGAATTATAGCATTAATAAGCACTGCATTAGCAATGATTTTAATTGGAATTAATTTACCACATTTCCACACTTCAATATCTCATTTCCTTACAGTAGAAGGAATAACTCCTCCTTCTCATTACTCTGTAGCACCTTTTAGTATTTACGCTACTTTAGGATCTTTACCACTTTTAGCTATATTTACTTATCCTTGGATTCAGGCCGTTCCTGCAGTTGGCTCAGAGTTAAAGAAGCCTGCTTACCTAAAATATGGAATATTTATTCCAGTATTAGCAACTGCCTTTATTGTTACACTAGGATTTTTACTTTTATACATAGGTGGAGGTTATTCGTTTACAAATTATGAATTCATAAATAATGGATTTACTTACACTTTTTGGACTGTTGCATTGGGTTTAACGTCTAATCAAATAATTCAATGGATAATAGGAATCGGATTAATGTTTTGGGAATTTGCAGTATTAGCTTATGGAGTAATATTTTTTGCCAGATACATCTTCGCGATGGCTTTTGATAGAATATTCCCAGAAATATTTACCAGGCTAAACAGAGCAGGATCTCCAGTTTACACTCACATCTTCGACTTAGCTTTAACTTTAACTTTCTTAGTTTTACCAGTTATCTCCATATCCGGAGCTACTTCTTTATACGGAGCTACAGTAATAGGTCCAATATACTTCTTCACAGTAAGCATTGCAGGATTTTTATATGGATATAAGAATCGTGATTCCTTCGGAAAAGCTATCATTCCAATTTCCGCAATATCAGCAGGATATTTCGTTTTTCTAACATATGAAGCTATAATAAATCCAGCGTTCGACTTCACTTATCCTAACGGACAGCCAGATCCAATAACTCTAGCTTTCGTAATAGGATCATTCATAGTTGGAGCAATAATATATTTAGTATCTAAGTATATAAATAAAAGGAAAGGATTAGAAATTGACTTAGCATTCAAAGAAATTCCACCAGATTAATGCTACTTTATCAGTAAAGTGATGGTTAGATTTTTTATAACTAGTTCAGATTATAATTAGCTTGCTTTGAATAGGAATTAAGTTAATTTATTTCAATAACATTTTTTGCATGCTTGAAATATTCCTTAGCCTTCTCCTCATCAACTACATGAATTTCCACTGGAGCATCAAAAGGTAAACCATATTTATCCATTACGTTTTCCATAATTTTCACCTTTAATTCTAAACGCTCCTTACTAGACAGAGTTCCAGGGAAAATAACTAGAATATCGATATCGCTTAAAACAGTTATCCTATTTTCTGCTACACCACCAAAAACTAATACTTTAACGTTAGGATTAATTTCTTTAGCTGACTTAAAAATCATTGTAGCGTATTCTTTCCATCTACGTAAATGCGCAAATTTATCCTTTACCCAGCTTGACACTGCTCGAAATATTTTCTAATTCATTTATAATCTTTTCTACAATATCTATAGATTCCTTAGCTTGAAGTTCATCATAATCCATATCTCCATTAATTTCAGTATATGAATCTTCAAGACTAATTAACAAACTTCTATATTCTATAGAAATATTATCAATTCTTCTAGATAATTCTTCAAAATTATTATTTTTTAGCAATTGTGATAATCGAGATAATAACGCTCTAACATAATGAGATCTAAATTCAGCTCCAAATAACTCAAAAATTACAGCTTCCAAATAAAGCTGAAGCGCTTCTTCAGCATTGAAAATTGCTATATCATATGAGCCCCTGCTAAGATCTATCTTAGCATCAGCTAGAAAATCTAGCGCTCTCCTCTTTTGTCTTTGAACTTTTATTCTACTCATTTCAACTTATTCTTAACTATATCGCTTTATTATTTACGCCAAGAATAAAGTATTTACTACTGCTAACTTGAGTAATTACAGGCTCTAAGTAGTTCTAAATCTCATTTTCTCGCATTCCTTTTTATTTCGTCAAATATTTCCTTCCTGATATATTTGAAAATTCTAATTTAGCCTTAATTTTTTAATTAAGATCTTTTTGGTAAGTGAAAAATCTGAAAAGATTTAAGCTAATTCTTTAATTGTTCTTCCGAAATTTTTGACTTGCTTCCCATTTATAACCTATGTGGTATTTTTAGTTATAATTATTCCTTTGCGGATAACGAAAAGATGATATTTGCGTCTATTAAATATCATCCATTAAAAATAGCTTGAAAAATTTTATGACCAAAAGAGTTAGGATTTACAAAGGTTTTATCTTTAGCCAGAAAGTACAACATTATACCTTGTAATGATGTTATTTCTTCCATAATCTCTTTCCTTTTGATATATGCAATTATAGGTATAGCAAAAATAAATACTGTAAAGCTTATCAAATTAATTAGTTTTCTCTCCTTAGGTGAATCCACGGTTTTTATGTTATAGTTTGTAATTTTCAATTCGTCCAATATAAAATATAGACATGTTATGAAATGAAGATAAATACTATAATAAGAAATAATGAAATCACCAGAATACTCCTTAACTTCTTCAGCAAATTTGTCTAAATTTATTCTCAATTCGTCAATTAGCTTTCCCAATTTATTTTCTACTAATCTCTTATACTCTCCGATTGTAGTATTGTGTTCTACAATAGAGTTATAAATATCAAACTCTTCCTTCATCTTTTTGTATTCTTCTGAAATAGTCTTGATAAAATCCTCATTTAAAGGGTTAGTCAAAGCCTTAACACAAAATTCTCCAATTTCTAAAATTTGACAATATTTATTTTCTGAATAATGTTCCATTTTGTCTATTACTTCTCTGGGAAATTTACGAGAGATCTTATCATTATGCTCTATGAATGCTGAAAAGGAATCCATTAACTCTGATAACATAATTTATCCACTAATAAATATAATTAGGATATAAGCTTTAGATCTAATATATGCTCTAACTAAGAAAGAATAAATTCCTCTACGCCTAAGCTTTATCTAGTGATACAAATAAATACAACTGTAAATGTAATATTCTTACTATTAATAATACGAGAGATTTAAGGAAGACATATCTATTAAACTAGGTAAAAACTCAGAGAGGATTTGCATCTTAAGTACTCTAACTCTTATATGTAAATAATAAACATCTAATGTTTTAGAAGTTAGCTAAGTTTTAGTTCTCCATAAACTTCATCTTCATCTATGCTTAATTTGAAATTTAACTTTTTGCCTATTCTTATCATTGGTTCATTTTCGGGTAAAGTGTAAAATCGAACATTCTTCAATTTTTTATTTTTAGCTTCTTCAATAAGAGCTTTCACAATTTCAGTGCCAACTCCTTGCTTTCTAAATTCTTGAGCAACTACTAGCGAAAATTCACCATCATTATATAATGTTCCTTCTCCAATTATTTTTCCATCACTTTCAGCAACTAGTGTAATATGATCGCTCTGTTTAACTAATGTCTTCATTTCATCTAATGTTGGTTTATAATAATGAAAATATCTTAAATATAGATCGTCTTCAGATAATGAATTATATAATTCAAAGATCTTCTCTACATCTTCTGGTAAGGCTCTTCTAATTTTAACTTCTAACATAGTATATACTCAAACTATACCTTAAAAACGATTGAGGAAGAGAAACTGTGCTTTAGAATTGGATGAGAGAATGTGTTATAACTAAAGATAACATAAGATATTAAATTTCAATTATCAAGATATCTTTATAAAGATTTAATACAAAAACAAGTTTTTACATACTTTAAAAATGATTAAATAAAATTTTTAAGATTTGGATAGTTATCAAAAATTCTCCTTATATTCTTAATATTTTCAATATCATCTCTAGCAGGATCAAGAATCATTAAAAAAAGCTTCTTGCCATTACGAAAATTAAAATCAACGTATCCATTATTCCTTATATATTGATCTAGTTTTATGGTTGCTTCTTCCTCTATGTCAATAGCATTTCCATTTTCATTTAATCCAGGATAAGCTAAAATAACAGTTAAAGGATCATATTCGTAAGCATATGCCATAATTTTAAATCTACTTGCAGTAATGTAGCTTACATTTGTTGAATACTTACACTCTATTATTATAGAATTTGAATTACTTATTGAAATATCAGGTCTTCCTTTAAATTGTTCTACATGGAAGTCATTAACACTTACAAGCGTAGATGAAGAAAGAGAAGAATTTAGATAAATATCTAATTTCTTATTACCTTTTTTCGCTACAAAAATGTTATTATTGTAAGAAATCTCATACCCTATACTTTCGAGAAAATTAGCCAATAGAAAGAAAACATAAATTTCATATAATTTCCATAAAGAGATTAGTATTGTTTTCCTATCTATTTTTACTTCCCCTTTAATACCAAATTCAGCTTTTTCAAGATCAGCCATGATAATATAGTCCTCGTATACATTCCTTAACCACGTCGGATCATATGCTGTAATAGGTCTAAAATATTCTCCTTTAAAATAATCAAGAATACTGTAAAGTTTATCTAATTTTACTCTAATACTGTCGATTTTCTTTCTGAAATATTCTATCTTTTCTACATTATTTTTTATTTTATTAAAAAAATTTGATGCAATATTATATATCCTATGCAATAAATAATTGAGTATTGCATATTCTCTTGCATTTCTACCTTCTCTAAATGTATAATAAGCATAAAGCCCTTGAGGAAAAACTGAAATTGTCTGTGGTACTGTTAACTCTCCATGCACATCTCTATCATATTCTACAGTGTACTCCCTATACGTTAATTCATCTTTCTTTGCTATTTCAAATTCACGTAATACGTTTGTTATTATTGATTTAAATAGAGATAGAAAAAGATAACTTCGTGTTATTTCGTCAACATTTATTAGCGTAAGATTACTTCTAAATATAGAATCTATGTTATCGATTTTTTTCGACTTATACAGAAAATAATATTTGCCTACTTTCGTTATTAACTTTTCGTGTCTATTCATTTAGATACGCCCATCCTTTCTAAACATTGACTGGAAAATTCATCATATTTTTCTAAGATTTTAACGTTTAATGTTCCTAAATTTCCTCTTAATATATCACTAAATGTCTGCAGATCTTTTTCCTCAGGCTTTAATTGTGTGTATATAGATAGTGTTTTTCTAACTGATGCTGGAGATATATTGAAGAGTAATCCACTCCTATCTTGATTGAATTTTTCTCTCAAACATGATATAAATTCCTTTATTTTATCGTCTTTTGTATCAGTAACATCTTCACTTCCCCTAGGATATTCAAAGTTAACTATGGAAAATCTTCTTACTAAAGCTTCACCTATACTAAATAAATTACGCATATCCATCAAATTCATCGTTCCAATAATCCTTATTTTTTTAAGAGGTTTATCTTTAGCTTTAGAATAATATTCTAAGAACTTTTCTGCTTCTTTATCTCTGTTACTATAACTGCAAATTTCATCAAGTAGGTTATTAGGTATTAACCAATTTTCTGGGTCACTACTGGAAAATACAGTAAACAATTCTCCAAATGCTTTATCTACATCTGCTCTGTTAATTTCATCAATTATAACTGCAAAAAACTCTGAATCACTTTCATATGCCTTATTATAAGCTTTAATAAATATTCCGCTTTTCCATGCAACGTTTCCATTAATTAATGTTTCACCGCCAATAACATCCCTTCTGAACCATAATGAATTAGCTGTAGTTAGCATAAAACAATTTTCACCACTTACATATTTAGCTAAGTTAATGGCTAATTCAGTTTTACCTGTACCCGGTGGACCTACAAAAAGTAA
Source organism: Acidianus manzaensis (assembly GCF_002116695.1). Classification (NCBI taxonomy): domain Archaea; kingdom Thermoproteati; phylum Thermoproteota; class Thermoprotei; order Sulfolobales; family Sulfolobaceae; genus Acidianus; species Acidianus manzaensis. The sequence goes on along the minus strand of NZ_CP020477.1, from coordinate 2,498,206 downwards.
ATTACCACTTTTTATTATGCTTACTAAAATTTCTTTTAATTTATTATGGTCAAAAGATAACGAAGTTATTAGACCTTCTGGTATTTGTAAATCTTGAGACCTTTTGCAAGAGACGTCATGCGGTTTGATAACTACAGATTCACCTAATGTCGCTACACTACTTAAACTTCTATAAATAGATAGAGTTTCGAGAACTTCTTTTTCATCCTCTATTTTGCTCTTTATAAAATTATAAAAAAGAATGAAAGGTTTAGAAGGAGACCCCTTCCTAGTATTCTCTTCATAACATTGGTTAGTAGTAATTGCTAAACTTTCTTCAGATTTATTCGATTGTGGAATTCTATATGTATTCTCTATTAATTTAAAAAGCTCATCTTCAGAAGTTTGAGTGAAATCTAATTCGCTTAATTTTGATATATTGTTTCTTATTGCAGGATCAAGATATAATATTTTGATTTTAGGTCTAATCTTCCAAATATTTCCTACTTCAGACCAATATTTGAAATTCCTGTATAGATCATATTCCACTGAGACTAATAAACCGAAACCCAATATATAGTAATTATTATCATGTTTTACTACTAAAACTGAGAATATAGGTCTTATTAAGTTCTCTTCAAGTTGTCCATCTGAAGTTAAAGAAGAGTTAATTGAATTTTTATATTTTTCAATTAATCCTTTAAATTCTATGCCAGTTTCCTTATCTGAGCCCTTATTCTGTCCAGTATCTCCCCAAATAGCGTATCCTACTTCAGCTTTAAGAGAATATTGTATCGAAGCTAACCAATGCGAAATCTTATTAGATACAAAAGCACAAATGGATAAATTTCTAGTATCCAGAAAATTTTTCAAAGTTTCGATCAACTTACTTGAATCTGATACATTTTCTAAAATTTCTAAATTTTTGCGATAAGTAAAGTAATCATTAATCATCAAACTTTATAGTAATTTCGATTTAAAAAATTACTGTCGATAAATTAAGTATACCAATGCGATCTAATACTGTACCTCGAAATAAATAGCTAAACTATAAATAAGGAATGAGCTTAATTCAGAAAAAATGAATAGAGAATAAAAATGTTAAACTATTCACAAGTCAATCAGAATATTATAACTGAACAATAATGAAAATATTTCCTCATTTTTAGTAATACATTAATAATATGAACATAAAATAATAACATAATTCGTAAATCACTGGCGCTTTACCATAATGTTTATACTCGAAATAATAAAATCTGGTTTAAACAAGAAAGTAAACCGAAAATTCATTCTTGAAGAAGCTAAAAAATAAGCCTAAATATAAAAGAGGAAAAGCAATAAAAAGAAATCCTAAATATAAAAGAGGAAAAGCAATAAAAAGAAATAAGGATAAATATTCAAGCTTAACAACGCTAAATTATTATTTCTTCACTATATATCTTGAGCATGAAAGAGTAGAAGATTTGATAAAGCAAGAAGAAAGGGCTTTAGAAGAGGCAGAATTCAATTTTCACCATGATTATTATGAATTAACATGTTTTCTTTCACAGTAGTCTGCTGAACTAGCAGTAAAAGGTCTACTTTAAAGTAAAAGTATAGAAAGAAGAGGACATTCTCTATTAAAATTATCTGAATCTTTATCTCCTTCAGAAGACATAAGGGAATGTTTAGTTTATCTAAGACAAACAATATATTCCACCTAGGTATCGGATTCGTACGATGAAGGTGCTCCCTTCGAATATTATACAAAAAGGGATGGATATGAATGTTTAAATTGTGCTAAGAAAATTATGAATTGGGTAAAGGAACAATTGCAAAGCTAATTATTCTTTTCGGTTCAAGAGCTAGAGGTGATTTTACTGAAAGTAGCGATTATGATGTATTGTACGTTGATGATGATATTCTGAAAGATCCTAAAAGAGTGGACAATCAACTTTACTTAAAGATAGTTAATATGTTTCCTAGTGATGTAGATGCGTTATTTATGAACACTGAAATATTTCTGAAGAAGCTTCACTCTTCAGATCCATTCATTCTACAAATCATTGAAGAGGGAAAAATAATTGAAAAAGATGATAGTTTTTGGGAAAAAGTTATGGAAATATACAAAGAAAAAAGGAAGGAATGGACAAGAGTAGGAAAAATGTGGATTAGGAAATGAGATAGATCGTTTTAAGTAAAAATTTATAATTTAATTCCATTTTAAAACATGATAAGAAGAAATTATAAGTTTAAATGAAATTAGTAAATATTCTGTAGGATAGCAATAGGCTTACTATCCTTATCTCCTTTAATATAAGCATGGACTTATATGAAAGATCTTTAAGATACTTGATTATTTCTAAGACTGCTTTAGATAACTCATTTTATGACGTTTCTTCCACTAATTGCGCAATTTCGGCAGAATTAATGATAAGATCGGTCTATAGTCTGCTAAGGAAGGATCCTCCGTATTATTCTTTTCATCATATTAGAAAAATTCTTTCATCTTTGTCTTTTCATATTCCAAGTTTTGAAGGCGAGATAACAAGACTAATAAGAGAAAATAGAAAAGAATTCGTAATAGTAGAAAGCTCTAGAAACTTAGGGCAATATTCTGATATAACGAAAGAAAATGCTGAAATATGTATAAATACTGTAGAAAATAAATTATTGCCTTTAATAAAAAGGATAAGAGAAAATATTTTAAATCAATAGTTCTGAACTAATTGGTAGTTTTGTTATCCTTTTTCCAGTAGCTTTTTCTACTCCTCTAACAATAGCGTTTAATCCTCCGATAGTTGCGCCTTCTCCTACTCCCTTTGCTGGAATTGGAGCTTCTGAAAGACCTTTTTCTATGTAATTCCACTTTAAGTTAAAGGATTCTAAGGACGAGGGAATTAGGTAGTCTGAAAATGAAGAGGTTAGCAAATTACCCTGTTTATCGTAAATTATCTGTTCTAAAGTAGCTTCTCCAAATGCTTGAATTGCTCCACCTTCTACTTGACCTTCTGCTAACATAGGATTTATTACTTTCCCAATATCGTCAATTACTGCGTAATTGTGGATCTTTATTTTTCCTTCTTCTGTTACTTCGACTAAAGCTATGTGAGAACCATATGGGAAAGTGTAATTGTCAAAACCAAATGATGCTGTAGCCTCTAGTGTTGGCTCTGCTTTATGAGTCCAAATGCCTCCTAAATTTGAGGTTGCTTTCATTGCAATTTCTTTTAAGCTCATTGATGCACCAGATTTAGGATTTATTACTTTTCCATCTTTATACATTAATTCTTCTGGATCTGCATTCATGAAGTCTGCTGCTAATTTTATTATATTTTCTTTTAATTTCCTAGAAGCTAACAGTGCTGCATTTCCTGCTAAGGTTAAACTTCTGCTTCCATAAGTTCCGAAACCGTTTGATAATTTGTCTGTATCTCCCCAGGTTACTTCTACGTCGTCAATATTTACGCCTAGTTCATCAGCTACTATTTGAGCTACTCCAGTTCCAGTGCCTTGTCCGTGAGGTGCTGCTCCTATTACTACTTCTACTTTTCCATTAAATAGTACTCTTACTGATGCGCTTTCCCAAGGTCCGAAATTGTTTTGTTCTATGTAAAATGTTAATCCTACTCCAACTCTTTTTCCTTGTTTTCTAAGCTCTTCTGCTTGTGTTTCCATCTCTCTATAAGTTTCTTCTACTTTGTAGAGTAGTGACTTGTAATCGCCTGTATCATATTTTAGCCCAAATGGATTAACGTAAGGGGTAGATTGTATAACGTTTAGTTTTCTTATTTGTATTGGGTCCATTTTTAATTCGTCGGCTAGAATGTCCATCATTCTTTCATAAACGAATGCCGCTTCTGGCCTTCCTGCTCCCCTATACTGATCTAATGGAACTTTGTTAGTTAATACTCCGTATACGTTAACTAATGCGTTTTTTATATCGTATGGTCCAGTGATTAATGTTCCTGCAATGTCTGCTAAGTAAGTTCCGTGCCATGCAGCTCCCAAGTCAATAATTAAATCGTCTATTATTGCGTTGACTTTTCCGTCTTTAGTAGCTCCTACTTTTACTTTGTGGATTTGTCCTCTTCCGTGGTAAGTTGACATTAAATCTTCGCTTCTAGTATTTATGAACTTTATTGGTCTTTTGTACTGTAAGCTAGCGTAGACTGAAATGAATTCTTCGGCATAAGGAAATAGTTTGGAACCGAATGCTCCTCCTACGTCTGCTTGAATTACTCTTATATCTGTATTAAAAACTGGGGATAAGTAAGCTTTCATGTAATGAGGAGATTGAGTTGATGCATATATTGTTAATCTGTCCGGAGAATAGTCAATTACTAATCCTCTTGGTTCCATTGCTGATGGATATACTCTGCTTATTTCTATTTTCTCTTCAATTTTAACGTCAGATTTTTCGTATTCTTTTTCTGGGTTTCCTCCTTTGTAAGTTTTAGAATAAATTACATTATTTTTGTCTTCCACAGCTCTAGTCTCGTTTTTTAATGATTCTTCTGGATCTATTACTGCGGGTAATTCATCGTAATCGTAAGTTATGTAATCCAATGCGTCAGCTGCAGTGTATCTATCTGTAGCTAAAACTGCAGCAATTGGTTGTCCAACGTAAAGTATTTCGTCTTTTGCCATTGGGAAATTTCTTGGTCTGTTCTCTACCGTAAGATTTAAGCCAGTTATTACGCCTACTACTCCTTCCAGTTTTAATGCATCAGAGTAGTCTACTTTATTTAATTTAGCGTGTGGTGTTCTACTTCTTAAAATTGATAAGAAAAGTTGGCCTGGGATATTAATATCATCTACGTATCTTCCGTTTCCAGTGATTAATTTTAAATCTTCTTTTCTTTTTATTCTCTGTCCAACGTACATATGGAGAATTATTCTTGATTCCTAATAAAGGTTATAGATAAAGCTTACAGCATTAGAAAGGGGTTAGTCGTTTTTTCCTTTATTTAATATTTCTTTTTTTATAAAAACGAGTTGAATAATCTGAAGTTAACGTTTATTGAGAATAGAATCCGTCGTTTACTTTTCTTTCAATTTCTCCTAATAACTTGAGGTTTATCCACGCTCTGCCTAATGTTCCAATATTTTCTTCATCTATAGATATTATTACATTATTAGGTTCTCCTCTTACTCTGATCAAAATAACTTCTTCCTTGTGAAAATGAGATTTCTTGATTCCTTTTAGTAATGTATCGTTAGTGTTTCCGTTGTTTTCTACTTCCCAACCGTCTTCTTTTAAGGAATTAGTCAGATCTTCTATTAATTTTCCTATATTTATGTTTTTATCTGTAAAAGCTTTTTCCATAAACTTTCTTTGTGTAATCAATTAAAAGTTTTAGCTTTTTCTTCTGCTCTTTTCATCCAGTATAGATACTTGTCTTCTGATGATAATTCGTATGCTTTTTTAAAGTTCTCTGTTGATTTTTTAAATTTTTTTAACTTAAAATAACCTAAACCTAGATAATAGTAAAATTCTGCTTTGCTATTAAATAGAACTCCTACTTCCAAGTTTTTTACTGCTTCGTCTAGTAATTCTTCTTTGCTTGTCATTTCTATAAATCTGCCATATTGTATCATTGCTTCTTTCATTAGGCCTTTTTTAAATAGTAAATGAGCATAAGTGTAATAATTTATATCATCGTAAGGATTGATTTTAATTGCTTTATCAATTTCTTTCAAAGCTTCGTCTAATTCTCCTAGATTTTCTAAGATTACTGAAGCTAATTGATGGTATTCGCTTTTATTACTTAATGAAATTGCTTTATCAATTTCTTTCAAAGCTTCGGAGAATTTACCTAATTTTAAGAGTGATAATGCTGAATAATAGTAAAGAAATGGGTCATTTGGATCTATTTTTTTCTCTTTTTGAATTTCTTCTAAAACTTCTAGGTAGTTTCCAGAAGATATGCGAGAGATTATTCTGTTCTTTCTTTCTCTAGTTATGCTATTCTTCATGTTTAAATATACGTGATTATTAGGATCTAATTCTAAAGCTTTATTTAGCTCTTTTAATCCTTCTTCATTATTTTTTAGTTGAAAATAAGCTAAACTTAAAGCCCAATGATATTTTCCTTCATTAGGATTTAGGCTTATTGCTTTTTTGAATTCTAGTATAGATTCGTCAAATTTATCGTTTTCAAATAATGAAGAGGCTAATCCGAAATGGTATTCAGCATTCTTTGGATTTATTTCAACTGCTTTCCTAAAATAGTTCAAAGATTCATCGAATCGACGGAGAGAAATTAAAATTACTCCAGCCCAATAATAATAGTCTGCTACGTTAGGATCAAACTTGATTGCACTAAGAACTTCTTCAAAAGCTTGATCTAAAATTCCTTCTCTATAAAGCTCCATTCCTCTTTGAAAATGTTCAATAGCATCACCAATATCCATAATTATATGTAGTTAAAGGAAAATTAAAACATTAAACAGCTAAGAATATAGAGATTGATATAACTAAATTTAACGCGTTTTTCATTAAATATTAAGGTTTACTGGATTAAGAGGTTCTCTTAATTAAATGACTTTTTGAGTTAATGTGAGAAAGACCTTGTGAATATCTTTCAGCTTCCTATATTCTGATCTTATTAGCTGAAAAGGATCAGTTAAACTAAAATAGATATAATTTGCTAGATGAAATTTTTACTATGTTTTTATAGTGTGTATCATTTGGAAACTAGACGTTAGTTCTACGAGGTGTTCGTATAAAGAGAAAAATCTTATTTTTCAGACCCTCCATAAACTAAATTTATACTAAACAAATAGGAATTAGCAGAAAATATATAATAATTAAAATAATATTGAAAAAATAAAAGTCTAAAGGAATTAGTCCCAAGCTTCTTGCAGTTCTATTGATTATTTAGATTATATATTAGCAGTAACTCTCTTTTAGAAAGAGCAAAATCTAATTTATTTAGAGTTATGAGTAATGTTTTATATATTTCATCTTTTAGGGAATTATTGTAATTAAAATTTCCATAGACTGGTAAGATTAAACTACCAGTTTTAAGGTAAAACTGGTCAGATAGCTATAATAACTTATCGTAAAATTTGGTATTGTGAGAATTGAGGACTTTAAGTCAGTTATTGCAGAATTTCTCACTACTGATTTACCGCCTACCGTTAACAGAGAATTGGAATTACCATTAGATACCAATTACATTATTACTATTACTGGAGGAAGAAGAGTAGGGAAAACCTTTATCCTTTTTAACACAATAAGAAAAATAACTGAAGGAAAAGCTAGTAAAGACGAAATTATTTACATAGATTTTGAACATCACGATTAAAGAACTTGAACGCACAAGATCTAGATGACATGTTATCAGCGTTTTATGAACTTACAGGTAAAAAACCTAAGTATCTTTTCTTAGACGAAATTCAAAAGCGTTAAGGATTACGGAAGTTGGTTTAGAAAAAGGATAGATGCAAAGGTTTACCTTTCTGGATCTTCCTCAGTTTTAACTCCGTTAAAAATTGCAGAAGAACTAAGAGGAAGAAGCATAAACTTTGAAGTTTTTCCACTCTCCTTTAAGGAGTATTTATCTTTTCTAGGCATTAATGTAAATCCAAAATTAGCATTTTATACGGAAGAGAAAGGAAAGATCTTGTCTCTTCTGAGGAACTATTTATATTACGGTGGATATCCAGCAGTAGTTTTGGAAAAAGACGTTAATTTGAAAAAGAGATTACTTCGCTCATATTTTGATTCAGTTGTAATAAGAGATATAGATGAAAAGTATGGAGAAACTTTTGCAACTTACATAATTTCAAACTACTCTTCTCTTATTTCATATAACAGAGTTTACAATTACTTCAAATCCATGGGTTATTCCATTAGTAAAGAAAAAGTTATTGAAATGTTTAATAAAGCAAAAGAATCTTATTTCCTCTTTGAAGTAGAAATATTCAATAAAAGTGAAAATAAAAGAAAAGCAAATCCTAGAAAAGTTTACGTTATTGATAACGGCTATAGATTCTCTTTAGGTTATGAATTCTCGATATCTAAAGCTATGGAAAATATAGTATTTCTTCAGTTAAGAAGAGAAGGAAAAGAGGTTTATTACTGGAAAGAAAATGGAAAATCTGAAGGAGCAGAGATTGATTTCGTTGTAAGTGAAAATTTTGAAGTAAAAGAAATAATCCAAGTAACATATGCAGAAGATAAAGTTGAAGAAAGAGAAATTAAATCTTTGAAAAAAGCTGAAAAGGAACTAAAACCAGAAAAAATTACACTCATAACATGGAACATTAATGGGAAAATAAAAGATTATGATGCAATTCCATTATGGTACTGGTTACTAGAAAGAGAAAAATAAAATAAGTTGTAGAGAGTGAAACGCCATTTTACTTGAAAATATTTTTTCATTATTTTATTCATTCTACTTTTTCGGTTAATTCTCTTACGTATTTTTCTCTTCATAGCTAAATCAGAGTAGTTAAGGAATCTTGCTTTACTTCTAAAAATTTAATAACATTCCAAGCTCTTTTTCTCTTTAAGTCAGAAGTCATGCTACAAGTAGAATCTATAGTCAAAGTCCCTAAAGGTAAATCATCTGGAGATTTACTTATGCTTCCTCATCCATCTCAAAAAGTTTATGATCTAGAAGTAGATTTTCCTAATTTCTGTAGAATAAATAAAAAGCAAGATAGATTTGGTAATATACATTTAATATTCTCATCTGAATCTAAAGAAGATTACGAAATTTCAATCAGATATAAGATAGAACCAACTAATGTTTCTGAATCTAAAGGCGAAGAAAAAGATTTTCTTTCATCATCACGATACGTTCAAGTAGAGAAATTTTCTAAATTAGAAAATCCTATCGTAGAAGGATTAAAAATCGTGAAAACTAAAATTCAATATGTAAAAAATGATAACGTTAAATCTGCTTCATATTCTTTGCAGAGAGGGTATGGCGTCTGCGTTAATTTTGCTCATGCTTACATAGGTTTTATGAGAGCTTCTAATATTCCAGCTAGAATAGCTGTAGGAATTCCTCCTATTACAACTAACGAAGCTCATGCATGGGTTGAAGTTTACAATTCTGGAAAATGGATTTCTGTTGATCCTACCGCTGGAATAATTGGTGTAAAATATGTAAAATGGGCTATAGGAATGGATGAGCATGATACTAGAAGTGTAATAAAGAGCCAGAAAAAATTTGAATTTACGAGTTTTCATAAAGTCTCTTCTATTTAATTTTTGAAAAAAGAAATTTTTCTCAAATGATGGAAAAAGAAATATTACTAAAAATAATGTTTACTTAGCAGACAAAAAATTAGGTTCAATTTTAGAAAAAGCTATTAACGTATTAACATCTCTAATCTCATGCAAGTTCTTTTATCCGCTGGGACTTACTATTATATAAGAAAGGGAATAAGAGTAAGCAATACTGCTTACGCTTTACAGTCTGGAGGATGTTCAGGCACATGCAAGTTTTGTTCTCAATCCCTCTCAAATAGAGCTGATAAATTTTACTTATCTAGGGTTAAATGGTTTCCAGTTAACTTAGACGAAGAAAAAGAAAAATTTTCATCATTTTCTAGATTTTGTCTTCAAACTGTTATAAAGAAAAATTTTGAAGATGAAGCAATAGAAATTCTTGAAAAAGTAAAAACAAAAGGAAAATCCATAACTACTGTTCCAATAACAGATGATTATTTAATTAAATTGAAAGAAATAGGAGTAGATTATTTAGGTACGGGCTTAGATACTGTAGAGAGATTGTGGAATGAAGTAGGAAAGCCATTTACTTTCAAAGAGTACATGGATTTCGTAAAAAGATCAGTCTCAATTTTTGGTAAAAGACACGTTTACGTTCACTTGATAGTAGGCTTAGGAGAAAAAGAAGATGAGATTATTAATTTAATGAAAGAGATTTATCAAATTGGAGCAGAAGTAGCTCTATTTGCCTTCACTCCTGTTAAAGGAACTGCCTTTGAATCTTTATCTCCTCCTAAACTAGAATATTATAGGAAAATACAAAAGATAAGATACAATTTATCCAATGATAAAGAAGTAAAAGAAGATGAAAAATTAGCTTATTTGACGTCTGGATGTCCTTCTTGTGATAGACCTTATTATAATGAAGATCCTTTAAAAACCTTATATAATATTCCTTTGAGGGATTATCATGAAAGCGTTCACCACGATTAAAAAATTTAACGTAATTAGCGTTAGCGGTGGTACTTGCTCACTTAATTGCTTCTATTGTACTACAAAATACATCCAATCAATGGAACCAGCTAATGAATCCCTATATAAAATTATAAAAGAAAGATACGAAAAAGGAGTAAGAGGATTCTTAATCAGCGGAGGATTTAACGAAAAAGGAGAACTAATTAATATAGAGAAAACTTTAGCAGTTCTAAGAAAAATCAAAAATGAATATAAAGATGACATAGTTTTCAACATTCATCCTGGATTAGTTAGAAAAGAAGTAATAGAAGAAATGTCAGACGTAATAGATATGGTAGACTTCGAATTCGCTTATTCTGAAAAAGCATTTTTAAGCAAAGGTCTAAGAGGAAGAAAAAGAGAAGATTATCTGGACGTTTTACAGAATTTAATTGATTTAGGTCCTAAATACATAGTGCCTCATATAATGTTAGGATTACCTCATGATGAAGTAGATGAAGCAATAAAAATAGCCTCTTCAATGAAGCCTTACTTAATTAACTTTTTAGTTATGATCCCTACTCCAGGTACTCCTTCTAGTAAAATCGAATTACCTAAATTAGATGAAATAATTGATAAAATACGTTTAGGGTCAGATCTAATGAATAAAAAAATAAGTTTAGGATGCATGAGACCTTATAAAATGAAAGAAGAACTAGATAGAACCTTCATAAAAGAAGAACTAGGAGAAAGAATATCAAATCCTACGCACAAAGTGATGAAAGAGTTTAATCTAGAAATGTACGATGCTTGTTGCAGTCTACCAGAAAAATATTTTCCTAAATTCAAAATGTAAAGGAAGAGATAAAAAAAGAACAAATTTCAAATGCTAATTCACATTTATTCCATCATCCTCCTATTTTTATTCTCCAGTCTTTATTAAACAGTAAAAATATTCCAAATACCAAAGTAGTGCCAAAACCTAATAAAGGAACAGCATAATATGCTATACTGTAAAGTAAGCCAGCTACTCCTTCATATGCTAATCTAATACTATTAGTTACTATTTCATCTATACCTAGGATACTACCGTAAACCTCATTCCTACTCATTTTTAATGCAGTGTAAAATATTACAGCATATAAAGAATCTCCAAATCCAACTCCAAATAATCCTAATCCTACTAGCCATGGATCTTTAGGAATAAGAGAAATAAATACGAGTAAGTACGATAAAATGGAACCAATAGCTAACTTAACACTAGAGGTAATTTTAGTAGAAACCCAGCTTCCTATTAATCTACTTAAACTTCCTACAACTTCAGCTACGGTATATTCTATTGCAGTACCATGCATTAGCTGGATTAATGCAGCAGGGAAAAAATACACCATACCTATTCCGCCTTCAATTATTGAAAGAGGAAAAAAGACAGAAAATATTGTTTTATTTGAAAAATACTCTTTTATCCCTTGACTGAACGATATTACTTTTTTACTCCTTTCATTACTCATAAAACGTGAGAGTATTATAACACCAATTTCTGAAACTATAGCCCCTATTCCAGCAGTCCAAACTTGAAAATAAGACAATAAGATAGGCCACGATAAAATGCCTGCAATTTCTAAGATTTCTTTACCAAGTCTAATATAATAATAACCTTTAGCTATTTCTTCTTTAGGAATTTTTTTGAATATTGTAGTTTCTGTCACTTGAGCTCCTAATGTAACGTTAGCCCATCTTGCTAAAAAGAAAATAACTGCAAGTAAAGGATTATCAAGATAAACAAAAAGAGCACTCAATAAAATAGATGCTCTATTAAGGACTGAATAGGTTAAATACATCTTTCTGTTATTATATTTATCTGCAATGTATCCTCCAATATATGAAAAACCCAGTTTACTTATAGGTTGAGCCGCAGCTACAGGAACATAAAGAAAAGGATTATTTATGACTTTATAAAGTAACCAATAAAGTGTTAATTCCATAATAATAACTCCATAAATTGTAAAACCGTTAAAAATTGCATACTGCTTTACGCTATTATCCATCAAATTAGAAAAAAACTAGAACATGCTTAACTTTTACTTTCCTACGAATAAACCTAAAAAAATCCGTCAAACTATGAGATTTTAAACTCTGTTTTTCATAATACAGACCAGAATAAAATTCCTCATTACTGATTTTTTACAATTTCATAAAGCTTCTCTATTACTTTAGCATAATTTAATTCTTTATTCTTTGTTACTACTTTAGATTTACCTTCATGAAGTTGATAAGGTAGAATTTTTACTGTCTCTTCTCCATTCAATTCTATAGATAATTCTTTTTTAGCATTATCATGTGGATCAGTATATTCGCTTCTATACGTTAAGCAAAATAGTAACTCTCCTATGTCTCCTTTGCCATCTTTTAGTGTATTTAGAAATATAGATTTTACTTTATTGCTTCCAGCTACATAACTTTCCTGTCTATCAGCAGTAATTAAAACAAGTTGTTCGCTAATATTATCCTTTATTTTCTTAGCCTCTTCTATAAGAGGAATATCTCCAGATTTATTGAATTCACTTATCGGAGGATTCCTGTGAAGTAAAGTATATGAGTACATACCTAAATGAAAAAGTATCGTTTTTCCTTCCTTTTGCGTATTTTTAGTCTTATTTAGTAATTCATTATATACACTCTTAGAAGCTAATAGCTTGCCCTTAGTTAGCCAACCTAACCTATTTCCTAGTTTAATATATGTATTAGTATCTGCAAGGAAAAAGCTATCTTGTTTTTCATACTTTTCTACATCCTTCTCTTCGTCATATTTTTTAAAACCCGATCTTATTAAACAATTATTTATATAATCATCTCTAATATCAGGCTTATCTAAATTAAGATCTTCATCTCCTACTAAAATGTTAAGTTTACCATGAAGAGAAAGTAAATTATATAACGAAGTTAATCCCTCACTGTTTAAAAAAGATATTTCATCACCATCTAACGTAGAAGGTGGTTCATAATTTACCTCCTTACCGTCCCTTATATTATATACTTTTATCTCTAAAGGTGAAACATATCCAAAAACATGATATCCCTTTCTTTCCTCCTTAAGATAAGCATATCTCACTTCTTTAGCTTTACTGTAATTATTTGCAACTATAGCCATATACTTCCTGCCTGGAGTTATGTCTAGAATATCTATTTCCTCATTACTCATTTTATCCTTCCAATCAGAAATTTTATCACCAATTACTATCTCCCTTATTTTCGAGTCAATTCCCAAAAGTTTCAAAGTATCCTTCAATTTTTCACTGAAATTTTGCCTTGGATCGCTTTCTTCCCTGTAAATTCTAATTTCATTAGGTTTTACACCAGTAAAAATTTCCGTCATAATTGCGTCGATTGTAGTAACTGACTTATCCGAACCTAAAGTAGCAAGTATCATGAATATAATAATGTATAAAGGTGATAAAAAGTCCTAAGTGCATTAATCTTTTTTTCATGATTCTCTTTATTTGAACTCCACAAATTGAAAAAATCGTTATATTGATAAAAACTATTTTAATCCAGAAAGAAAAGTTTTAGAAGTTTATTTCCATATAATTATACCTTTAGAGACTTGATGAAGTATATCTTCAAGTGAATTTTCTAATAATTTATTAAGTTACAATTTTCTCGGAAGAGATTTAATACCTATATGAGGACGTTTCTTATCCTTATATTTCTTCATACACAAGAAATTTTATTATCTCTGAAATCTTCGTAATTCTTATATTTATTTTGTGTTAGAAGATTTTTTCAGATTCCATGTAGATATTCCAATAATGATAATAGTAAGAATAGTAAGTATAATATCATCATAAGAAGAAATAGTATTCAACTTAGATGAAGTAGTTTTAGACAAAGTAGTAGAGGAAATTATTGTGGAAGTAGATTTTGATGAGGAAACGGATGAAACAGTAGTAGTAGAAGAATGTGAAGAAGATACGGAACTACTTGACGAAACAGAAATTAGATTAAATAATATGTAAATAACCATGCTATTATCTAAATAAAACACACCAGAACTATTTGAAACTGAATATCCATTAGGAGGATGAACAACATAGGAATAGTAACCTTCAGGTTCAATAAACGTTATCATATTAGATGTAGAAGTCTTTGTAGAACCATTCAGTGTAACAGACCAAGATATACCTGATAAACCAGTCTCTATAAAAGAAACATAATAAACCCTTTCTTTTACAATTATAGAAACAGTACCAGAAACATAATTCGAAACATATACATAATCATTAGAAGAGACAGCAAAGCAAGGAGCATCTCCTACTTGCACAGTAGCTATTACAGAAGTACCATTAATGATAGAAACAGAATTAGAAAGATGATTCACTACGTAAACATAACCATTGGCGTAAACAGCATATTCAGGATCATTTCCTACTGATATATTAGCTATTAACGAAGTACCATTTATAACTGAAACACTATTAGAACCCTCATTCAAGACATAAATATAATTAGCATAAACAGCTACCACTGGATTACTTCCTACCGAAATATTAGCAACAACCGAATTTCCTTTTATCACAGAAACAGAATTAGAATCTTTATTTACTACATAAACATAACCATTAGCATACAAAGCATATACCGGATCTTTTCCTACTTGTATAGTAAAGATAACTGAAGTACCGTTAATAACAGAAACAGAATTAGAAAAACTATTTGGCACATATATGTACCCGTTGAAAGGATCATAAGCAGGATATCCAGGTTCACATCCCACCGTAATGTTAGATATAACTGATGTACCATTAATAACAGAGACAGTACCAGAAAAAGCATTTACTACGTAAACATAACCATTAGCATAAACAACATACAAAGGATACTCTCCTACAGTTATATTAGAGATAACTGAAGTACCGTTAATAACAGAAACAGAATTAGAAAAATGATGAGTTACATACACATAGCCATCAGAAGGATCATAAACAAGATACCAAGGATTATTTCCAATCATTACATTGCCTATTACTTTTGTCCCATTAATTATAGAAACATTACCATAATCTGACACATAGACAAATCCATTAGAAGGATCATAAACCTCATAATTAGGATCTTCTCCCACTTTTATTGCATATGTATAAAATTTTAATGAATAATTATCTGAAAACTCTTGATTGTTTAAATTATTTTGATTTACATTAACATTATTCATATTATCGATTAAAGCACTACTATTCAAAGTCAAATTAATAGAGTATACTGCTATTAATATAACAAATAATGATAAAATACAAAAAGCAATACTGCTTCTCGATACTTGCATGAAAGACTTACTATTTACTAGTATTTAACTTTTAAAAATAAGGAAAGTTTATAACTAGATTTAAAGGGCAATTAAAAATATGAACTTCCTTTCGTATCTAACTTCCCTTAATTCACATAAGAATTAAATAAATTATCATAAAAAATCTTTTAACTGATAAAAACACTCCAAACAACCTAACTTATTCCTATATTAGACAGGAAAAACATTTTAACACTCTATAAAATACACGTCAAATACCCTATCTTTGATATGAAATTTAAAAAGTAATCTAAACATATATATTTATTTCATGTTTTTATAATAAAAATATTTATTACTATCCTAAGTGTACTCATGCACTGCAATGGATTACCAAACCTTCATAAAAATTTTGTATATATCTACTGCTATAGGTGCATTTACAGACATTTTTGACACAAGCATCGTGGGGGGAACGTCTGCAAGCATCATAACATCATTGAAACTAACAACACCAGAATTTGGCTTACTTGGATCTATGACGTTTGTAGGAGGAATATTTGGAGCATTAAGCTTCGGATTCTTAACAGATAAGTTAGGGAGAAAAAGATCCTTTTTACTGACATTATCTTTATTCGTTATCTTTGAATTACTATCAGGATTAGCTCCTAATTACTTGTCTCTCTTACTTTTTAGAACAATTGTAGGATTCGCAATAGGAGCAGACTATGTTCCAGCAATTACCTTATTAGCAGAATTCGTCAAGCCGAAAGTAAGAGGATCCTCGTTCGATTTCTTCTGGATAATTGCAAACATAGGAGCATTAGCTTCTTATCTTATAGCATTTTCCTTAATACCTTTTGGAGTAAACCAATGGAGAATCCTTTTCATTATAGGAGCAATACCACCATTATTAGGATTAATAATAAGATCCAAATTACCAGAAACTCCAAGATGGTTAATAGCAAAAAACAAAACTAAAGAAGCTGAAAAAGCTGCAGAAGAAGCAGGAATAAGCAAAGAAGAAATACAAACATATGAAAATTATAATGAGAATCCGATAAAATTATTAAAACCATATATTATAAGCATCACCATCCCATTATTCCTTATAATGTTTCTAAATATTCCACCATCTGGAATGCTAGAGTTAACTCCATTAATATTAACAACATTGAAAATCTCAAAAGCAGACTCCTTACTGTTTACCAGCGCAGCTTGGGTGACACCAGTAATTATCGGAAACGTAGTAGCATTCAAACTAATTGACAGACTTGGAAGATTTAAAATGCTCGCCATAGGTTCTATAGGTCTTGCTATAGCATTATTTTCAATGTATGCTTTCTCCTCCTTACTATTTAACATATATATGATATTATTTTCAATGGTTGCAGGAGGAATATTACAATCCTTCTTCATTCCTATCATTTATTCATTATCTACAGAATTATATCCAACTAATATTAGAGGATTAGGGCAAGGAATTAGCGTGTCAGGAATAAGATTAGCAGGAGTTATTGGAACTTTTGGAGGATCTCTACTGTTATCTTCTTTTGGAACTGCAGGAATATTAGTAGGATATGCTGTAATATCACTACTAGCCTCTATAATTATAATATTCTGGCTAGGAAATAAAATAGAAACTAGCGGTAAAACATTAGAAGAAATAAACAGAAAATTCTTAAAAAGAGAAAAATATTAAAAAATGATTCTTTTTCTTTAACTTTGTGCAACTTCCATTAAAGTCTTGAATATTTCTGAAAAATCGGCTTTTGATAATTCGACAAACACTCCATAGTTACCCATTACACATACTGCATAATCTCCAGCTGCTACTGCCCAACCATGGAATGGCGTCCATTTCATGCCTGATAATTTGCTAAATCCTTCTGCTTGCATTTTCCCCATCATTGTATTTGCTGCAACCATCATTGCAACCATTTCTGCCATTTCTTTTTGTATATTCCCCTTATAACTTACTAATTTTCCATCTGGCGTATATTCTCCTGCAGCTATTGCTCCCTTTAATCCCATTAGACGATCTAATTTATCCATATTTGGTCAATATATATAAGTATGTTTTGATTATATAAATTTTATGATAAATAAATTTTTGTTTGAAAACATTAAAAAATAAATGATATTCGAAATACATGCAAACTGTATGACAAATGTAAATATATACGTGTTGATAAAGTATGTTAAAGAAAAGAAAAGAGTTTATAAATTAAGAAATAGCATCTCCTACAAAAGAATAAGAACTCATGTAGAAGAGTTAATAGATAGAAATCCTAAAATTTTACTTGTGCACTATTTATTATAGACATCATCCATGTAAGCATCGTACCTGCTATTGAAAGATAAAATAGAGCGAAAAAGCATTAATACACGAATAATTGGATATCAACTTATATTTCCATTTTTTATTCTATATTTAAAAATTCCTTTACGTTCTCATACATTATCTTTTCATCATAAAATGGTAAATTCTTCGCAGATTCAATCAAAGATATCCCAGAGTAAGGAGATTGACTAGCGTAAATTAGACGATCCCTCCTAGAAAATACCTTGCTAGAAAATAAATAATACCTAGGGCTTATCTCATCTATTTTACCTTCCCAATTTACTAATCCAACCTTTATTTTATTATACGTTTCCAAGACATCTAAATTTGCGGGTAAATATATAATTATTGGTAAGTCATGATCCTCAGCAAATTCATAAACATACTTTAACTTGTCATTATCCAAAGAAAATTGATGATGAGAAGGATTTAACACAATCCCATGAATACCTTTATCATACTGCCTATTAATTTCCACATTTGCAGGAACTCTACAATTCGGATTATATATACCCAATCTAATTACGTAAGGTTTATCCAAACTCCACAAATATTGTTGATAAAATCCATCAACACAACACTGACAAGAATACTTATACAAAGGGCTCAAAACAATCTTCTCAATAAATAGATCATCTGAATTTGTTTCTAAATTTTTTACATAACTGTAAAGCTTAATACCATAGTAAGTTAAACCATCAATAAACCTTCTCACATACTTCCAATTATCTTCAGAGTATTAATTCTTGCCTAAATGACAGATAACACCAACAGTAGCTCTATAGAAATTAAAGTTTTAATTTACATGTTAAATATATTCAAAGCATGATTAATTTAATAAGAGAATTAGTCATATGTTTTAATTGTCATTAAGGGGATTTTCCTTTAATTGCTACAAATAGGTTGTACAGGCATAGAATAATCTTCCAAATTAATATGGAAAAACGAATCATTATATGCTATTATATAATTTCATTACCTAGGATTATTTCTGTTAGAATAAGTGACTTCAAAGAATTCGTAGAGAAGAAAAAAGAATCAATTAAGCTATCTTAGTATTATTTTCTCTTAAATCTATACATTTTACGTTTGAACTAATACATATAACTTAAAATTAATTCATATAATATAAGTATTTGTTCCATATTCTGGTATTATTGCAGTGTTTAATATTTTATTTCCATTAGGATAATACCATATTATTCCAGGAACGTTTGTAGGAGGATTTGAATAAGCAAATGCGAAATACCAATATACTATAGAATATAAATTGTTACTTGAATTTGATATCTTGCCATATAGGAATTCTGTATTATTATAGTAAAATCCATTTTTTAATATGGCTAATGAAATAGATGGGATTTCGTTCTTGATCTTGTTACTTTGTTGTGATACGAAATAAGCTTGAGATATTCCATCAGCTAATTCTGGAGAACCAAAAGTCACTGACATGTTATAACCATTAAGGCTTATCTTATCATTACTATTACTATGATTATGAGCACAGAGAGTTCCACTACTTAATATGAAACCAGTATAACTATAAACTGTCACATTAAATCCGTTAGGATGATTTAATAGAGATCCGTGTTCTATAATTACAAAATAACAATTATTATCATTTAAACTAGTTAATTCAGTACTATTAATAATCTGTCCTTCTATATAATCTGATGCCCATAACTCGCCGTTCTTCTGAAAAAGAATAACAGACACATTATTTTTACCACTTTCGCCCACTGTATAATAAGTTAAATTCAAGATATTAGCTTCCGTCTCATTATTAAAAACTTTAAACCAAAATCCAAACTCGTCTCCAGTTTGAGTAGTTAAAGTATGAGGAGCCTCAACATGGTTTAAGCCCTTATTACCTTGACTAAAAAGTCCGGTACTGCTTACTATATAAATGCCAAGACCATCTTTTCCAGGATTTAAATACGAAAAATCTAGTCTATACCATTTGCCTAAATAATTGTAGAGTATCCAAAATACTATTACATTATTAGGTTTTACTAAAGATGATAAAATATACGTAGTATTAGTTGAAATATTATAAGCCTTATAATTAACATTTCCCAATAAAGTTCCGTCTTGAGGTAAATAAACCGAAGAGCCTAAAGTAAAACTACTTAATGGACTATATTGATTAGTTTGGTGTTTAAAACTACTTGAAAACACTCCACTATTAGAATACTGAGGTAACTCATAATATAAAGAGGAATAAGGTAAGCTACTTGAATTAAACACTATTAACGTAACTGTTCTAACTGGTGCTGAAACCCAAATTAGATAACTTACGTTAAAATATTTATAAGAAGGAGATAATCCATAAAAGCCTAGAGTGGATATTTGGAACTGAATACTTTTAGATAATGAGATAACGTAACCTTGCGTAGAGACAGAAGAATCTACACCAGCAAAATAGAAGCTATATAATCCAAAAACGGACAAAGTAGCAACTACTGTAACTAAAGTTAAAATTATAGCAATAACAGCAGAACTTAATGCTTTCACTAAAGTCTCACTTATATAAAAAGTATCGCATATCTTCTATATAAATCTTCCAAACATAATTCAAAAATTATTCTACCAGAATACAAATTTAAGTTTTTTAGATAATGATAATTCTATCTAACTTCCTTCTTTGTAATATTCTTTCTGATTTTTTACTCTTAAATAAAAAGTAATTAAAATAGATTATATAACACCTTTTATTCTTTTACTAAATTAGTTCTATATCCTTTCTTTAATTAATAGCTTTTGTTAAAAAGTCACATCATTCGACATAAGGAATAAACGAATCAATTATAATAATAAAAATTTTTACGTATTTTATTCAAATATAATTTATTTATTCAATAATACTCTTTACCTTATTTGTATATAATATTAGAAATTATTTTTTAATGTATAATAGTAAATAATGTATATAATAAAATGCGTATTTTCAAATAAGAAACATCTTTTTATACTAGAAAGTTTATATAGAAAATTATAGGGAGAAAAAGATGCCATCAGAAGTGACAGACGAGCTAATTTTAATCATTATGGTTGTAGTGATAGGATTAGTAGTAGTAGGATTCACATTTGGATATCTTGCGCCCCAAATTGCATTATCCAATGCTGAAAACGTAGCATCAAACTTAGCTTCATCATCTTCAGTCTCAGTAGGTCCATTAATTATAGGAAATGGTGATACAGGAAGTATAGTAACTGAATTATATAATCCATCAACGAGCGGAACAGCTTGCATAATAGCTTTTGTCGAACCTTCTTATATGGAAGCTTCAGCAGGAGTAGTTACACCTTCTTCTACTCCATCATTTACCGTTTATTGCCCAAACGGTTCACAAGCTAGTACAACAACACTAACTAAAATATTAGACACTAATGGAAGAACTCTTTTTCAATCCGAAATAACAGCTTACAAAATTAATTTTAACACTCCAGTTACAATCAACATAAATAACGTAAATCCCGCTGATATTGTAATAATCTGGTTTATAGTTAACGAAGGAGGGTACGTTTTTAGGATAGGATATACGTACACCGGAATACCTTCCTCTACCGGGGCGAGCTAAATGAAAGGAATGTCAGTCCCAATCGCATTATTAATCCTTTTGATAATGATGATTTCAATAAATAATACCTGCATTTATAATTTTCAACGAAACTGGAGCATACTCATCCCAAGGTTCAGTTCAAGGAAACGGATATGTACAAGAACAAAACTATCAAAACCAAGAAGTTTATAAAGGAAACCCAAACATATACTATAATTCTTCTGAACAACCTTACTTACAATTCTTCTATGATTCAATACCAACTCCATTTAGTATAAGCCAAATTTACTATTTTGACAGCACCAGCTCAACATGGACTCCAGTTCTAAAAAGCAATTTAACAATAGCAGGGGAATCTAAATATCCTTTACCTAGTCAAGCCTTCGGAAATCCAATCCTTATTTTAACTACATTAGGAAACATGTACTATTTAAATCCTAATACCTCCGTAGTAACAGTTACAATAAGCGGGCCTACTGGCAAAATACCAGTATATATAGTAGCATTCGCAGATAATGGAAGTAAAGCCATACCAATCCCGATAAAAGTAGATCTAGGAAACGGAATAACTGTATTAACACCACAAGTAGTTTATCTCGATCCTGGAAGCTATACTTTGGATGACATTAATGGCTCTCCAATATTTCTATCCAGTTATGGATTAACTGCTAACTTCTTAGATTGGAGCATAGTCGGCAGTGGATACTTAAGTGAACCTAATAACCTAGATACACAATTCACATTAACAGGACCAATGGTAATAACAGCAGTATACAATGCATCATTACAAAAATATCAGGTCACAATAGAACCTCAAGGTATACTATTAGGAGGTAGCTCTACTAATAATGGAATTACTATAACATCATTAAATACAACAATACCAGTTATCATTAACAATAAGGTATATAATGTAGGATCGTCTGGAATAACGTTAAATTTAACATACGGATATCACATAATTGAATTCCCACAAGAACAGAATATAACATTTAATTATCTGGTAATTATCTTGACGCCTCACCTGTGAAAGATGGAGAAATCAACTGTTATCAATTTTCTGGATTTAGTACATCTTCTAATAACATTACCTCAAGCTCAAACAACGAAATATTTGTAAAAGGAGATGGGACAGTTTACGGAAATTATAAACCAAAAAACGTTTATTACCTTATTACCGTAAAAAACGATTTCCGCTTTAACTTTTATCCTGGAAATTCATTTCCTCCTTATATTTCTCTTGTTTATAATACTTCTCCAGTATGCGGAGATATAGCAGGACAGTTACTACAAGTTAACAATACGTACGCATGGGGACCTTTAGCTAATTACGTACCACAAGAATTCTATGCTAAGGCAGGAACTTGCTACGAAGTTACGTACCAATATCTTTGCCAGCTTCCAATTGGAAATTATACAATTGAAAAGAACTGGATTATTTCCTCTCAAAACGTCTCCTATATCTCTTTGCTAACACGTCCAGCTGGTTATAATGTTACATATGAAAGTAATGATACTTGTGAATTTTATAATACTATCGGAGGCTTATTTAACGTTTCATCTCCTTTACTCATAACAGTTTATGAGAAAATAGAATATGGAGGTTATCAAAATGGCCAATAAAAAAATGTTTAAAAAAGGGTTAATTAATGCAGTAGCTATAATTATTCTTCTAGTTATAGTAATAGCTTTAGCTGTTCCGTTTATATTCTACTCTGAATCTTTACAAAGCAATAAGGAAGTTTCTAATGTTTTAGTAAATAACTATATTTATCTTAAGAATTTACAAATAAATCAAGTAACCAGCGGACATCCAGCTATAGTTTATAATGGTACATATGTTCTCATGGTTTATACTAATGGAGAGTTTGTTCCACCTTCTAATTTGACCATAACAGAAATGCTTTATTTCAATCAAGATAAGTGGACTGAAATCCCTGAAAATTATCCTATTGTAATTTCTGTAGACAAATCTCTATCTTTACCTAGTTATGTTAAAGGAGACCCAATAATCTTAGTATCTTCTTTAGGTAACATATTTTATCTTACTCCAGGATCTGAAATAGGACCATATTCTCAGTCAGGAGTAGGAGGTATAGAAATTATTACCCAGATTTCAAATTCTTCGGGTACATTACCAGTATCAACTAATGTTACTACTAACATTTACGGTACATTTAAGAATTATACTACACCTGTAGAATTTCCAAACATTACAGGAAGTTTTGATGCTAAGGTACCAGAATATGTTTACTATGAGAATTCTAAAGGGCAAATAGTCACTGGTGTGTTCCACAATTGGAATGTAATAGGAAAAGCAAAACTTAACTCAACTAACGAATTAGGCGTAAATGTCCAATTAGAGGGACAACCAACAATTGTTATAGCTAATTACACTCCAGTATTAAGTAAAGTGGAATTAACGATAAACACCAACTATCCTGGATCAATATGCTTATCAATAGATGGGAAAAAACAATCAGTAAGTAATATGCAACAAACAATTTATGTACCCGCTGGTTTCGTCAATATCACAATTTATACATTGCAAGGTAATAATACTAACTATGAATCAGAAGGAATTATAGAACATTATCAATTTTCCTATGTAGAATACAACGAGGCACAGTATATAACTACTTCAGAAATAATTTTTGTACCTCCAAATAGTGATAATAACTACATTTATGTTTATTATCAAAATAATTATAATTATTATCAGATATGTCTAATAGCCTATAATGACACTTGTAATGATAATATTTTCATTGGTGGTGTAGGATATAATTATAATAATTCGTATTGGATCATTGGCGGTAATTATTATTTCAATCCAATTGTTACTTTCACTGGTTCTTATACTCAAGGAGCAATTACAGTATGCTTCGAATATAGTAATGGTACTACTTTTACATATAATTTTCCAAAGATTCCTGACTATATAATAATAAATCAGCCTATGAATATTATAGTGTATTATAATGTAACAATTTATTGGACACCCTTATCTGGTGAATAAAATGAAAGCTCAGTCAGCTTTAATTGCTTTTTTAATTGCTTTAATACTTATTTTGGTTATTTTAATTCCTGCTTATTATCTATTATTAAACTATTCAAAACCTTCCGTTAAATCTCCTGATTTTGCTGAAATAGCTCAAAATCAGATAAATGGAGGAAGCGTTTTAATCTATTTCAACTCTTCTCCATTTAATTCTCAAATTATAGTATTTAGAGGAAATTCTAATTTTACATTAACTGGAGTATTTAGCATCTATTATGGGAAAATAGTGAATATAACTAATTATGTTACTGCAGATTCTTCACATTTACCTTTACCTTTAGTCTATAATTTTAGTATATCAAGTGTTAGCAAATATTTCTGGAATACTACGTTAATAATACAGTTACAAGCTTATAATGTTACTGTATTTGCAACTTTATATCCTAACGAAACTGCTATCAGTTAAAGGAAACTTTTCTTTTTTATCTAAAAATATATCTCTATATGTATAAACTGACTTCATATAATTTTACTTTAGAATAAGGCTTTTGTGCACAGAATCTTTTGTTAAGGGTTCGTCATTTATCTGCAGAAATTTAATAGAAAGTTTTCATATCTGGTTCTAATTAAGCCCTAACATCAACAGTGCTTAGTAGAAATATCTTAACATAATTAACGTATGAAGTTAAAGGCTTATGATAGCAGTTAACTTTCAATACTTTTACCTTATCTTTACTATTCAAATAAGTTATTACTAGTAGTTAACGGAAATTAACGCCTTACCGAAACTGTTTAATGTAAGATTAGATAAGATTAATTCTTTTTATGATTATAAGACAAATATTTAAAATTAAGTCTAATTTGATTAAGAAAATTGGCATTACTTTTTAACGAAAAAGTCATATGAATTTCTGTAAACTTCTATACTAGATAAAACTTTTTAATGAAACAAAGAGAAGAAGTTACGTTCATTTTAGTGCATAGTCTAAAGTATCTTAATAAATTATATCTTTTTAAATTACACAATTATATCTTCTATTCACTTATGCAATTTAAAGATAAATTATTATAAAAATTCCTTGTAGTATATTGTTAAGATTGAGTCTCATTAATAGTAAAAGTTTGCCAGTTAGAAAAATGGTATTTTTGTTCTTTACTTTATATTAGATATAATTATATTAATAAAATATAAATTAATGTAGAATTTTTATATATCTTTGCTATTAAAAAAATTACTTATTTCCTATTAGAAACATTTTTTAAATATTATATCTCTTGTTATTCAACAGATAAACAAAAATTCAGATTGAACAAATAATCATAAAAGATGACATATTTAACCTTACTATACTTTTTAAAAGCAAATATTTATATAGAAGAGAAGTAAAACTAGTATTTAATTAGAAGGGTGTAATTTATGGAGAATGTTGTTAGTGTTTTCCTCATTATTGTTGCCACAGTTTTGATAGGTTTAGTTATATTTGGTTTATCATCTGTATATGCAAGTAATCAATTCAATAGTGTCACAATTGAAAATCAAGCTCAAGACATCTCGAGCGGATTGTATCTTCAAATCAGTAATAATATTACTACAGGAAGTGAAGAATCACTTTTTATAGTTCCACAAGATTTCAATTATAATGGAACTATTTATATTACTGCTTTTTATGCTCCTAGTTCTCTATATGGAAGTAGTTTAGTAACTCCACAGTATGAAAACCCATCTATACAGTCAAATATTAATATTAATGATACTTCCCCTACGCCTACTTCAGCTACGCTTTATTTCACTAATCTTAAAGAAATGTATTCAGGTAGCGTTACTCTTTGGAAGAGTATTGTAGGAGCTCCTCAAACAATAACATTTTCCAATGAAAAAGGGTATTCTCCTGTTATTCTATTTTTTGTACAAATCCAAGGTAAATATATAGAGGTGGGTTATCAATGGTTATGAAAAACATAAAAAATACAAAGGGATTATCTGAAATAATTGGTTTTTTAATTCTCCTCATAATAGTATTGGCAGTGCTTATACCATTAGGAGTTTACATGTTTTCTCAGCCTACTGTAGAAGCGCAACAAGCGGAAAATGCAAATTCTTATAAGGATTTAGCTACTGAACAATTTAGAGATTTCGAACCCACCGAACTTAGCGCTGCTGGAGTATCAGTTTCTCCAGTATACTTTATATATAGTAATGGTTCTGCATATTTTGTTTTTGTAAATAATCAAAATCCGCCAGTTAATCTAGAAATTCGCTATTTCGAAGTATTTAAGGGAGCAACTTGGACTACTATAGATCACCCAATAACAGTGTCTTTATCAAATGCTAAATCTACGTTTGATGGATATCCAGCAATACAGATACCTGTCGGAAACGTAGCTGAAGCATCTGATGTTGCTGCAGTTACTCAATTCGGAAATATAATTTACGCATCATCGCCTTATGTTTTACCTAATACCAAATTACCACAACCTGTAGGAATAGGTGAAATAGATCCATACAACTTTAGTGTAATAGAAGAACCAGAATTTAAAATAATATGCGAAACAGGAGATGGAATTCCAATACTCCAATTCATTCATGATGTTAATGGTCAAAATTCCAATACTATGGTATTTACATGGGCATATTTAGGTAGTAGTTCATCAGGATCTTTTAGCTATGATGGATATTGGTATGGACCAATTGCATATACTACACCACAACAATCAGGTTATTTGACTACATTGCCCTATCCTATATTTAAAGGAGAAATGAATGGTGTTTTTGTCGGTGGTAATTTAACATTGTCTGGTAGCTTCACAGGTAGTATTGGAAGTAACCAAGGTTATCCAATTTATTTTGAAAAGGGAACAGCTAGCAGTATAACTTTCAATAATAGTTTTATTATAGGTTCTATATACGGTAACTTTAGTGGAGAAATATGTATACCTAGTAATATATTAAATAACTATTTTATAAGTAGTGCTAGTGGATTAAATATCACTTTTAGTGGAGAAGGACATGACATAAAAATAGAAAACCTTAATGGTAGTTTGGAAATTAATGGTAACGTAACTGGTGTAGTGAATGGCAAGTCAATAAATGATAAAGGTAAAACTACTACAATATCTGGCGATATTGACTCTTTAATAATAAATGGTACTATTAAAAGTGGCCAATTATATTCACTATATAGTTCATCTTATGGATATGAAAATGGATATATACAAGGAAATATAGATAATTTAGAGTTAACAAGTAGTGGAATGTATGGTATTTTGGGTAATTTAGCAGTTTCTCCTTTAATATCTGGAACGTTTAGTAATGCTAGCCTTACTCAAGTAATTGCTACTTCAGTTCCTACTAGTCTTCTGTCTTTCTTCCCGGCTCCATTTAATACTACTATAAATGATTTTAGCGGTATGCTAACTTTATCTGATAATCATGGATATGGAACTTTTGATGGAATTATAAATTTCTCTAAACCTGGAGGAATTCTATCGTTAGCTACATATGGTTTTCAAACGTTTAGCGGGAGCATTAATGGTGAATTTGAAGGAGGATACTGGTATGAATTAGGCGCATGGGTTTCACCGGTTACTCTATCAGTAAATCCTAGCGAAGTAACTGACGGTTCAATATTTCCAGCATATTCTATCCCTAGTTTATCTGGTAACCAAAATTATTATTATGTCACTACTCCACTAGTTGTCAAAGTTCAATTGGAAATAGGTAATCCTAGCAACCAAACTTTAGAATTTAATGCTGTTCAAATTTCCATGAAGGCAGATGAAGTATATCAATTTGGGCTTCTAGGTCCTAATGGACCTTCAGGTTCTCAGCCTGTAGAAGCAACATTATATGGTAGTGCTCAAAATAATTTAAATAATCCTATTGAAGTTCCGCCATTAAGTGTAAAGCAATATACTTTGACGTTAAGTATTCCTGTTAATTCAATATTTGCTCCAGGCGTATTTCCTCCAACTCCAAGTCAACAAGAGGAGTACAGCTCAATAGAAAGCTTTACTGTTGATTATATTGAGCTCTATATGACACTATTAGAACCTAACGGTTATGGAATGACAGTTACGACGTTAATTCCACCTTATACTATTCCGGTAAATGGTCAAGCATCGTAAGCATACTATTATAATTTAATTTATCAATTTTTATTATATTTAATTTTATTATATCAAATAACTCAGTTTCTAGTATGATATAAAGTGTATATTATCGCAAATGCACTGGGAATATTATAGTAGCTTACGGAAATTAACACTTTAATAACATCGTTTATAGCTTGTGGAATATCTGAAAAATGAGGCTATTCTCTCTAATAGAACAATACGTAGAATTAACATAAAGTGTTCAAATAGTGCACACACTACATAGTTTAATTAAAGATTTAAATAGGATATTCTTTTTATAATTATACAACAAAGATAAAAATTCTAATTTAGTCAAGAGAATTCTTCATCATCTTTTAATGAAAAAGATAATTAAGGAATTTTTCCGTAAACTACTGAGTGAAATACGTCCTATTAGCTATCATGTTTTTATATAAAATTATTAGAGAGTAAACCATGGATGTCAATTTTTCTAAATCTCTTTTGTCCTTTGGAGAGGCTATTCATGGAGGAGCTCAAGAAAAGGAAATTTTAAAGAAAATTGAAGAAAGTATTTCTCTTCCCATCAAAAGATATCCAGTTTCAACAAAATTCTGGAATATAAAAAGGGAAGACGTTTATGTAAATGGAAACAAAATAAAGGCTAGCCTCCTGCCTTACACTTCTGGTTGTTTAAAAGGTAAGGTTAATAAACAGTTTAAGAAAGAGTATATGCCTTCTCATCCTTTTGATGTAAAAGGTTCTACTGATTTTGAAGGTTATATACTCGTAGATAAAAGGAGGAGAAGGATTGTAATGCCTTATCGAAGACCTGTTTCTTTTGTTATAACTGAGGATGTTAAAGATGATGATGAGATTGAGTTATGTGGTGAGGGAGATTTGGTTGAGTCTTCTTCTTATAATTTGGAGGTCACTCTTTCTGAGGGGAGGTATAACGATTATTTTGTAATTGGTGCTCATGTTGATCATTGGTTGACTGGTTTTCACGATAATTTGTTTAGTATTTCTTTGGCTTTATCTCTTAGACCTAAAGTAAAAAATCATGGAGTTAAGCTGGTTTTCTTTTCTTCTGAGGAGGGTCCTAAGTGCTGTACTGGTTCTATGCAGATGAAGAAGGATGATACTTTCGTAGCAATCTCTTTAGATGCGCTTTTCCCAAATAGGGTAGTTTTTTCTTCTACCCCTGAGTTATGGAGTTATTCTTCCTATTTTAAGGTAAAGAGGGTGGAGATGCCTTCTCCTTTTTCTGATCATTTTTCTTATATTTTAGAGGGATATCCTGGAATTGTACTTTATAATGATGATTTAATTCCTTATTATCATACTGATGAAGATGTGCCTGTAGAAGGTGATGAAAAGTTTTTTGAAGATGTTAAGAAGGGATTGGAAAAATTAATTGAGGAGTTGGATAAGAAGACTTCAGAGGAATTAGCTAAGGAATTCTATAAATTGACCGGCGTTAAATATAGAAAAGGAGCTATAATACCAGATTATAAAAATCTTACTTCTAGAATAAAAACTTTATAAGAGATATTTAAGATTTTTTGTTTAGTTAGAAATTAATACATAGACCCCTTTAAAATCTCTTTTACTGCTATTTGCAAATTAGTGTTCTCGTGAAGATGCAACGTAAGCTTATGTTAAGAACTTAACTTGTCTTATTAGTTTAAACATATCTCTATAAAGCTATACACTAAAAAGGATAATTAAAAAGACACTGATTACTCATCGCAAATTAAGCTAAAACATAATTTCCGTAAACTGCCGTAACAAACTGTTTCCATTTAAGCGTAAAAATTGTATACTTTGCATGCAAGACAAAATTAGGGAAGCTTACCCTAGATGTGGATGGGAAATTCCCGAATGGGGTAAGAATGAACAGCCAAGATGTGGGGGTTTCATCACCCTCTACGGATGAGCGTGGTTACCCCTAATTGGAGGGAGATGGATGAGCATACTTAACTTCGATGAACTCCAAGGGTTAAGAATTGAATACAAAATATATGAAATTCAATGAGACCCAAACCTCATACGAATAATCTTCACATTTTGATAATTCTAAAATTTTTGATGTACTCTTGTCTATAACCTTATTAAAAATGGTTGAACGGTTGATAATATTATTGGCTTCATTTTTATGTTATAGGTGATATAAACAAAACTTCGAAAACAAAGTTAGAAATAATATTTTATCGATTAATGAGTCTAAAATCTATATATCCTATTTCGTACTATATACTTTTTTATCTTATATATAAAATAAATACGATATATTTAAAAAAGATTAATTTTGTTTTAATTTATGAAACTAACAGATGTGTTTAAACCGTTGGATAGCAAAAAGTTTGATATGTTTCATATAAAGGCGTTATTTACTACAGGAATGGGAGTCTTTACTGACGGATATCTATTGTCTTCTATTAGCTTGGTAATCCTAGACGTACTAAGTACTTTTGGAATAACTAAGAGTAGTTCTTCGTACGAATTTTGGTTAGGAATGTTAGATGGTTCAGTATTTATAGGAGCAGCTTTAGGTGCGATTCTATTTGGATATTTGTCAAATAAAGGTAGAAAAACATTTTATGGAGTGGATGTAGCAATAATGACTATAGGAGCATTAATGCAAGCTTTTGTTTCAACTCCTGCTGAATTAGCTATTGTTAGATTTTTAGTTGGGATAGGAACTGGGGCTGACTATGTGCTTTCTCCTTTAATTATGGCAGAGCATTCTAACGCTAAGGATAGAGGAAAGTTAATTGCTATAGGATTTGGTCTAATGTGGAGTTTAGGTGATATAACTGCTTCTCTTCTCTATGTAGGAATCTCTCCTTTTATATCTGCAACAATGCTTTGGAGGATTATTTTGGCTGCTGGTGCGATTCCTGCAGCTTCGGTAATTTACTTAAGGAGAAAAGTTCCAGAAACTAGTAGATTTTTGCTGAGAATTAAAGGTGATGTAAATAAGTTTAATGAAGTAGTTAGGGAAATTACTAAAACTAACGTAGCAGTTAAAGAGAATTTGAAAGATAGCGCATCGATGAGGAGTTATTTCGCTAAGGCTGGAAGAACTTTTGCTGTTGCAGCTGTTTTATGGTTTTTGTTTGATTTAACAGGGTATGCTAATGGATTATTTGGGCCAACTTTGATCGCTAGGTCTATAGGAATTTATAATCCTGCTATTTTCTCTTTGATGATTTCAGCTATTTTCGGTTTTCCAGGTAAGTTTACTGGGATTTCGTTTATTGATAGGATTGGAAGGAAGCCTTTGCAAGCTTTAGGATCTTTATTTGAAGGAGTTTTCTTAATGGTCTTTGGTTTTCTGCTTCCTATCGGCGCTCTTCCTATAGTTCTTTTGCTAATATACGGTTTTCATGAATTTGCCGGGAGCGTTGGGCCTGGTATAATAAGTACCGCTGGAATGTTGGGTGTTGAAGTTGCTCCTACTAAGGTTAGAGGTTTGGTTCAAGCAATGACTGTAGCTTCGGGGAGAACTGGAGCTGCTATCGCGTCATTCTTATTTCCTGTCCTATTCATTTCAGTAAGTAAGGAGGTTGCTATGGTATTTTTTGGAGTGTTGATGCTTATTGCAGCAGCGTTAACTTGGTTTGGAGTTCCAGAAACTAAAGGGAAATCGTTAGAAGAGGCTAGTAAAGAGAGCGAATTAGTGGAAAAGATTGGGGAGAAAAGCTAAAAGAAACTGGTTTTTTAGTTATCTATATTATTTGCTGATGTTTTAAGTTTCTGCGTTTTTCTCTTTGACGTATATGAATGGTATTCTGCTAATTTTTAGATTTTTTAATCTTTAAAAATATCTCTAACTTAGTTAGTTTTTACGGTTATTACATGGTTTCACGTCAGTTATTCCATGTTTGAGAATTAAGAATGCTACTTCTATCTTTTTATTATTGTGCAGTTAAAATACTCGAAATATGCTTCATTAATTTTTAAATTTATTATTTTCAAAGAGTATTTAGAATTATGAAATTTGAAGTTAAGAAGGTAGGTCCTATTGAGGATGTGCATTTAGAGTTTGGGGATAAAGTAGTGATTGTAGGACCTAATTCGTCCGGAAAAACGATATTATCTTCTCTTTTCTATTTTGTTATTTCTCCTTTTGGACCACCGTTTTCTTCTCTTCCTCCCTTATCGGGTGAAGTGAACTTTGATGAAAATAAAGTAGAAATAAATATTCAGAAGATTGTCGAGGATAATAAAGAAAGGATAATTAAAGTACTTAAATCTAATTTGGAAAAAATTGTTGATCCTTCAGTATTTGGAGATAATTCAGAAATATCTACAGATAAATATACTTTAAAATTAGGTTCTAATGAGATAGAGGTTAAACAAGATAGTTTTTCTTTAGAAATAACAAAAGATAAAGATAATATATCTTTATTTATTTCCAAAGATATAACTATTCATGTAAAGGGTAACATAACAGAAATTAAATCAATGTTCATTTCCGTCTTAGTAGAAAGATTCTTTTCCACTGAATGGTACCCTTCTGTTTATTTAAGCGCTGAAAGAATGGCCTTGCCTTCTTTGCTTCCGCTTATTAATTTTTCAGTTTTCTCACCTAACCCTATCAAACCGTTAAAGTCATTAATTTTAGATCCTTTAAGATGGGTTTACTCTGGAGAATTCGATGTGCTAGGACATAAGGTTGTTATAAGTAGGGATTTAACTAATCAGTTAAGGTTTGATGTGTTTAAGGATAATAAAAATATAGGCACTGCTGTTTCAAGTGGAGTTTACCAGTATAGTTTGGTTAAAGCATTTTCGAATCATCCTTCAATTAAAGGATTAATTATTGAAGAGCCTGAGATAAATCTTCATTCAGACGCTCAGATTAAAGTCGGTAAGGAGATAGCAAAATTTAATAAAAAATTATTTATAACTACCCACTCCGTATGGATACCCGTGGTGTTAGGATATTTATTGAGAGAAAAAGTCAAAATCTATGAAATAGTAAAAGGTGTAGCTGAGGAAAGAAAGGTTTATGAAAATGGTTTATTAGAAAACTTAGAGACAATTTTACCTATTGAAAATGAAACTATAGAAGAAATGCTTAACGGAAATTTCGAGGAATCTAGTAATGCTACCAATAATTCAGAATGAAAATTACATTTGGGTCAAGCTTGACTGGATTTTCGGAGAAGGTGCTGATGCTTATTGCGTAGAAAAGACTAAAAATGGACTTTCTAATCCAATATTGATTGAAATAAAAGATAGTAAGAGTAAACTTTTTTGAAGCAACAAAACAATTGGAAAAATCTATAAAAAAGATAAAAGAAGGAAAAACAATTAAGTCTCTTTTTATTTACAGTGAAGAAGACCCAGTAACCGCGAACCTTGAAACTTTAAGAAGAAACGCTAAACTTGGGAATATAGAGATTATATATTATAATTATAGTAGATTGGATAAATTAAGAAATATTTTAGATCTTCTTAGATGAAAATATATAAAGGAGAAGTTTATAAGTAGATTGTATTTGGAACTTGAAAACTTCTATTGATATTATAAAATAGATGATCGATAAGAAGAAGACTCAACAAATAGTTTTTGTTTCAGATTAATATTTCTCTTTTTTCTTAATTGGTATAAGGAGATAATCCAATTCTAAAGTAGATGAGGACTTGAAGTAACGATAAGAATTAGTTTATTTTTTATTGTTACAATAAGATATTAATATGAAATACACTGATTGGATTGCTCAAGCTAACGAGGATCTAAGTGCTTCTGAGATCTTGCTTAACAACGGAAAATACTTTGCCTCAGCATATTATTCCCAACAAGCTGTAGAAAAAATTCTAAAGGCGTTGCTTCTACATTTAGGCAAAGACCCTGATATGAATTCCCTAACTGAACTTGTAGAGCTAATTGAAAATGAGGGAGTTTCGGTTCCCCAAAATATTAAGGAAGATGCAATGATTCTATCACCTCATTTTATTATATCAAGATATCCAGATGCTGCTAATGGAGTACCAGCCAAGCAATACAGTAAGAGCATGGCTACAGATTTATTGAAGAGAGCTAAGGAGGTGATACAATGGGTAAAGGAAAAAGTGCAATAGAAAGTCAGAAAAAAATGATAGATCTAGCCAAGAACATAGTATTGAAAATAGCTAAAGATTTACCTCTAACTGAAGTTTATATTTTTGGAAGTAGAGCTAGATGTGATTACTTAGATTCTAGTGATATTGATCTTGTATTTGTATTGAGAGGAATTAAAAAATTAACCGTATTTGAAAGGATGAATATGATTTCAAAGTATATATCTGGTAGAGTTGATTATATAGTTCTTGATGAGGAGGAAAAAGATAGATTACCTAAAGATTCCAAACTGTTTTGGAATATTAGAAATGGATTTATTGAAAAAGATTATGATAAATAATGATATTAGTTTATAACTTTAAAACTCTCTAAAAAATAGAAGTTGCTTTACTTTATATTATCTTTACATTTTTAGTCACTAAAACTGCGTCATCTTCTATTAAATTGTAAGATGAAATCTTAATTATGAATAATAATTTTTATATTGTTTGAGATATTTACACTGAAACTTATTATTGAAACTGAACTCAATTGAAATAAGGTATTTTTAAACTCCATTGCTCCTTATTTATTTGTGTTTAAGCTACTGTACTTTAGATCTACTTACACTGAAATTCCTCTTTCAATCTCAATATTTGTTCAGTATGATGCAAAGATAGAGAAAATGTTGCAAACAGTTAAAGAGAAATGTGGAATAGAAGTAGAAAGTAGGGACTTAAGTATTGAGGTAGAGAAATCATTTTATACTAACTATCTTGAAAATAATTATTTATTACAAGATAACCTGCAAATCCTCTTTGAAAACGGAATAAATGTTTCAATTAAAAATCCAAGAGATAAGTTCAAAAGTGGGAAGAATAAAGATCTTTCCTTCTCTTTATTCGTTTTCTACGGAGAGAAAGTGATTGTAGGACTTAAGGGTAATCCAGTCTTTCAAAATGATGAAGTAACTCAGTTTCTTGAGCGACTAAGTAACAACTGTTCCTTTCTTAATCTTTTGCAAATTACTGAAGGTAAAAAGAAGGCACCAAGAAGTGAGAGTGAAATCATTAGAGAATTTGCTAGTATGTTAAAGTCCAAGGGATACTCCTGCTTTAAAAATGTAAAGGAAATACCCAGATTTAAATCAATTATTGCATTCCCAGATATTGATTTAATTGCTGTTAAAGGAGAGGAAGTGTTATGCTTTGAAGCAAAATCTTCTTCTGAAACTAAGAATTTATACACTGCTTTAGGAGAGGCAATGTATTATTTGATAAATGAGATCGAAAATCAAGGAGGATTCTGTGATAAAGTTTACATACTTTTACCAGATGAACCGAAAGACTCTAGAGCGTATTTAATTTCAAAGCTTACACCTATTGGAATAATATTGATAAACGGGAAAGTAATATTGGAAGCAAATCAAAATCCATATCTTAACTTGAGTGTCAAAAAGAAATTCCTCTCTAGCTTACAAGAAATGAGAAATAAAATTTGATAGGCTAAATAATGTGTAATAGTATGCTATGTCTTACAAATGTAAGAGTATTTAAGTAGTCTGAGTCTGCTTTATAACTATAAGGATTTTAAATTTCCGGTAACGGAATAATTCCGATGGCGGAAAATTAATTTAATACAATTTTATTTAGCGTAAAAACAAACTGTAAGGAAAGGATCTATGATTCGTTAATCTCTAAGTGTTATCAAAGCTCTTAGGGAAGTAGCAGATTTAATTTACTAGTTTAGGCTTGCTGAAGTTAACAGCTCTTTGTTAGAAAGTTATTTTCATAAACTCAACTTATTTATATCTTTATTTGGAGAAAAATATGCATGTAAAATTAATATCTATCTACAGAATTTTATAAAAGAATTGAAAGTGTTCAAAACAAACTAAAATTATAATTAAGTCTCTTCTATTATTTTTTAAATTTATATTAAGTATAAGCATTTAAGCTAACATGCGAGATATGGATCATGAGTATTTCAGTAATAAGCTTACTCTACATCGGAATAATGTTAATTCTGGCTAAGTTAGCTGAAGAAGCGTTAGGCAGGCTTAACTTAGTTAGGTTTATTGGACCAATATTTGTAGGAATAATTCTAGGTCAAGGTGTTCTTGATATCGTAAAGATTAATGTTATAATTTCTTTCATAACGTCCCTAGGTATAGTTTTTCTCTTATTTTTGGCTGGTGCTGAGGAGTTAGGTGAAGGGATAAAGCTTAATCTTAAGGACTTAATTTCTGCAGATATAGAATTGGTAATACCAATCGTCGCTATTGGTTTTACTTTATATTATTTGCATGAATTTTCTCCTCTGATTTTAATACCTTTAGCTATGACTAGTGTTGGTCCTTTAACTAGGTTATTAATTGATTTGAATATTGTTAAGGAAAAGATTGGAATTTCTATCTTTTATCAATCTATGATTAATGAAATAATTTCTGTAATAATATTTGCTTTATTTTATTCTAATTTTAGGACTTCCAGTATTGTTGGTATAGCTATATTAGTCGTAATGATATTTGCTTTGGGAAAGTCAATCGCTAGAACATTGGAGTTGATAGAGAAATACATTAAGGTAAGAGAAATAGAATTTGCTAGTATTATATCCCTAATTTTGATAGTTGGATTTATAGCTGAATTGTATGATTTTAATTCTGCAATTACTGCGCTTTTTCTGGGTTTTCTGCTTAGAGATTACTTAAAGGATAGACCTCAGATTCTTGAAAGGTTACATGGTTTTACTTATGGGTTTTTTGAGCCTTTGTTTTTCGTCAGTATAGGCTTATATTTCGTGAGAATTAGTTTGAATTTGCTTATAATCTCTGGAATTATTTTGGCAGTAGTTTTGGGATCTAAAATTGCTTCAGGTTTTGTTTCTTCGAATTTTTATGGTTGGGATAGGATAATAAATTCTTTAGGGACTTCTGTAAAAGGTGGCGTTGATGTATCCTTACTTATAACTGCTGTAACCGCTGGTTTGATTTCGCCTTTTGCTTATTCTTTTTCTTCTTTGGCTATTGCTTTATCATCTTTGATTGTTCCTCTAATTTTTAGATTTAGATATGGAAAGCCTAAGACTCAAAGGAAAGAAAAGATATACTATACGCAGGAAATAGGAAAAGTTGTTAGTAATATGATTGTGGCCAAGGAAGATGAAACTCTAAGAGAGGTTATAAGTAAAATGTCTGCTAATGGATATAGGGCGTTAGTAGTAGTTGATGAAGATAATAGACCTATAGGATACATTTCTGTTACTCAAATTATAGAAATTGATCCTTCAGAGTATGAGACTCTTAAGGTTAGGGATTTAGACAAATATGATGTTGACATAATGGACGAGAAGTCTAAGGTTATTGATGTTATAAGGAATTTTAGAGAGACTGAAGCTCCGGTAATTGCTGTAGTTGACAAAGATGATAGATTAGTTACAGTAGTCTATGAAAGAGAATTATTAAGAATACTTATTTAAACGTTTATTTTCTACTTCTATCTTCAAGATTTTAAAGACAAAAAACAGAATCAATTTCATAATTATAAAGGAAATTAATCAGTCTGATCAAAAAGATTCAATAAAGTATGAATTTTATAATAAACAGTTAAAAGAGTGTGATTAGTTAATCAGAATAAGCTTAAACTTACTCGTAAACTGCTTTCAAGAACTTAACTCTCAATATAGAACTAAAAATTCCTAGTATCTATTTCTCTTCTTTTTTCTTGTTTAATTCTTTAGAAATTTCTATCAGTTCCTTAGGGCCTATTGAAACATCACCAATTTCTGGGGGTTTATCTTTCAAGCTTATCAACCCTACTTTTTCCGCAACTTTACTCATTTTCTTTATTGCTTCCTTAGCTTCTGATTTGGTTATTTCTCCCATTTTAACCTCGAACGCTATAATTCTTTTCTTTCTATTCATAACTATAATATCAATATCTTCTTTTGGAGAGTAAACGAAATCTCCTCCATAATATTTACTGATCATTTCGCCTATAGAAAATTGGACTTCTAACCCTATGGGTAATTCATGTACTCTGACGTCTCTTTCTGTAATCAAATATTTTGATTCAGCATATAAGGACAAGGAAATTACTGGAGAAACGTGTCTATAATAGTATTCTTTTCCTAAAGTTCTAATCTTCTTTATCAATCCCATTCTGCTTAGTTTATTCATTAAGGAAGAAACAGTTGCTTCTCCTCCTTTTACTTGTAAAATTCCAGCCAATTCTGAAGTTTTCCAAATTCCTTCTGCTACTCTTAAGAGTAATTGATAATATATTTCTGTCAAACTTCTTTCTTCTTCTTTGAACACTTCTCCTATTAATCCTTTTGAAATTAAAGAAAATTCTTTTATTCTGTTTACAAATTCTTCATAAGAGTTTATAAATGGAATAATCCATGGATCTCTAAAAAGAGTAGAAAGTAGCGGATCTTCAAGTTGGGATAAGACTTCTTCATAGCTGATAATTGGAATTTCTTTTGGGGTTATTAACCCTAAAAGTGGAGAGTTCCTATCAAAGACTTTATTAAGAATTCCATAACTAGAGCCGGACAAAATTAAAATTCCGCTTTTATCAAAAGTGGAAATGTCTACGTAAAATTTTTCAGGTAATCTTTGAAATTCATCGATAACTACTTTGCTTCCTTTTTTAAGTTCAGAACGTACTTCTTTTAACAGCTCTTCTATCTTTATTCTTTCACCGCTTTCTAATAATCCTTCTGTTTCGTTTGCTAATGTTACAAAATAATCATATTTAATGCAATTTTTTATTAATGTAGTTTTACCAGTTTTTCTTCTACCGTAAAGCAATAACCAATACTCAACATTTCTTAGTTCATCACATTCTTTTCTTTTTAGGACTAGTCTCATAGGACTAGTCTGAGGGGACTATAATATATAAAGTTATTCATTCTTGAAGGGTAAAAGAAATTAATTCTTTCCTTTTTAAAACTATTACGGCTTTTATTTCAGTAAGAGCAGAAGCTTATTATGTCTAGAGAGATTTTTACAGATAAGTGCTGAGCTTTCTCTTGTTTAGGTAATCTAAGAAAGACTTAAAGATTTCACTTCCTCAATATGCTAATCTTTAATATATTTCACGTGAGAATGGATATATGATTTATAGGATTAGAAACTTAATTCTTTCAGTTTTCCTTTCTCGTCAATATCTAAGATAATTCCTTTTCCACCACATCCTTCAAGCAAATTCTTAGCTACTAGTAAGTTATGAGTAGTCACAAATACTTGTCTGTTTTTATGAACTAACTGAGATAACTCCTCAATGAAATTACTCATTAAAAGGGGATTAATGTGGTTCTCTATATCGTCTATCAAAATCATAGAAGGTGAAAAGTATGAGACTAATAATTTGAAGATTATGAAATTCTGAAAACCTTCTCCAACATCGTTTAATCTTACCTTTCTTTTATCCTCTCTGACTATATAAAGGCTTAAATTTTCATTGTAAGGCTCTAACGTGAGTAGAATATATTTTTCATTACTCATCTTATTTATTTGGTCAAGAACAGGCTGAATTATGTCTATTCTATTGCTCAGATTAGACCAATTATTAATAATAAACTTCATATAAGGAATAATAAGTCTATGAGAGAAAAATAATGTATCTATTTCTTTCTTTTCAGGTACTATTAAGTCTTGAACATCTTTATATTTTTCTCCATTTATATTAATTCTGTCATCATATATATTAACATATTTTTCATCTCCTTTAATTCTAATGTCACCTGAATAAAATCTTGACAAGAATTTTATATCAATTTTTGACTTTTTGGTTCTTGTTTTGCCATGAAGATAATTAAGTAATTCAAAAGAATTATTAAAACCCGGTGGTTTTTGCTCCATGTCGCTTAACAGATAAAGAGCTTCAAGTAGTGTAGTTTTACCTGCATTATTAGAACCTAAAATAACGTTACATAATTGTAAATCCTTTATTTCCCCTTCTAAAATTCCTTTAAAATTCTCTAATTTTATTTGAGAAAATCCAACTTGATAAGAAGATAAATTATCGATCTCACGAAATTCTTTTTTAATAATCATAAGCTGTTGGATAGCATTAGTAAAATAGATATAAGTAGGCTTTGTAAAGTCTATTAAAGACTTTGTAATGCCCATAAAAAGAATTTTCTGATTAAACGTTATTGTTTTCCCTGAGTCATCAATAACAAGCTTGTAATTATCTCTCGGTAATTTGGCTAGTTCTTTACATTCACCATTTTCTTTCACAAAGATTAATTTGTTATTGTTTTCTCCTTCTATAGGATGTGGTCTATTCTTTTCATCGTTAGGTATGTTCTGAGACTGATTAGGTGTATCGCAAGTTAGTTTAATAATTTCTTTATTTTGTGTGAAACCAATTACATTATTTCCTGATCCAAGATAACCATAAATAACTATTCTGCATGGAACAGGTATTTCGTCTTTTGAAATATAAACATCTTCGTTATTAATTCGTACTACATCAAATTTTTCTGTTCTCTCCTTGCTAAAAAATATGGAAAATAAACTAGAATCCTTTCCTTTATATTCTGGAAGATCTAACAAGAACATGTCAGTAGGAGTATTAACTCTTACATAAACTCGATTATCATCAAACCATGAAGGTAACAAATTTCCATTTTCGTCATACGTAGCTAGACTCTTTTTAGTAGGAATAGTTATTAAACCTGGATTAAAGCATCAATTTGTCTGATTTAGACGATTACATTACCAGAGGAGAAGATCCTAGACTAGTGATAAAAAATGAAGCTAATACCTAAATATCCTGACAAAAATAGCGCTTTACCATCTATCTATAATTAATAGATTACAGTGTTGATCACTTTAGTCTAACATTTTACGTTATGGTTTCTGTAAGAAGAAAAACAATAAGTGAATCTGAACATCTAATTAAAGGGTTAAGTAAGCTTTTAGAGACTGAATAGTCTTACAATTGTAGTGGAGAAAATTCACTGATTTCGTCTGAAAGGTAAGATTAATCTATGGATACTATGTATAAATAACTTAAATGGTCCTATTATTTGTCCTTAATCTAGAGGATAAAGGAAATGTTTCTGTAAATAACTAATGACGTAAAATTCTCTTAACACTCTTATTTAATACGGATGTTACGTAAATGCATTTTCTTAGATACAGAATGTAATTAAATCATTAATTGATTCTAATATGCAATCACTAATTGTTGATTAATATTTTCTTTCTTTATCATCAATAATTAATTGTTGATAGGCTTGATTTTTCAATCTATCATTAGTTTGAGTCTGGCTATCTTGTGTAGTATTAGGATGTGGTATTTGAATAAATTGATGACATACGCTATATGGTTTTTCTCCGTCTACATGGCATATTGCGTACGTTAGTAAGTTTGCTTCTTCATAAATTTGCTTATATATTTCTGATGATTGATTATGGAGTTGGTTGATGACGTACGTCCAATTTTTGCCAGACAGTAAGCCTGGATCTATTGGAGTTCCTACTTCATAGTAATTCCCTATAATTATAAATGGTATTGACTGGTCTCCATATTCTGTCCATACGTTATATACATTTTCCGGTACTGGTTGTAATGTTTGATGGTTTCTATTTTCGTATTCTATTGGTATAAATGTAATGTATTTACTTGTATATGAAGAATTTACAAAAGTAAATGTCGGTGTATTTGGATATATATCTGATGAACTTGAGAGCATATATTCTAAGTTTGAAAGGTTTCCAAATCTCATTAACGCAATTGATAATGCCCATCTTTCTGCCGCACAGAATGGACACCACTCTGCTCCAACAAATATTACTGCTGGTTTTCCATCAGAGGAGAAATTATATGGCATAACATGAAGTAATGATGTATTTGTTACAGAAATATTGTATCCAGAATTACTTATTTGAATTAAATTATTATATAAGGATTGAGATATTGGCTTTCCTATTATGCTAGCATCTTGGGATGTACTATGAAGATCAGAAAGTATTATTATTCCTATCATGACTACAACTACTACTAGAATACTTATACTGAGATTCCTTATCCTCTTACTTTTATTCATAACTGTTCATAGTGTAAAGGCTTTATTAATTATTGTTAGATTATTTTTTACAGTATTTCGTGGTATAGGTTTTATTAAATTTAAGTAAAGCAATTATATTTAAAAAATAAGTAAATTTATTATGTCTTAGTATTAAGGTGAACTACTTAGCTTTATATATTTACTAGTCTTCTCACATATAAAATGAGTCATTTATGAATATTATTGATATTGTACCATATACGTTTTTTAGAGATTTTTAACTGATATATTACTGAGATTTGGCTAAAATATTTTTATCAGAGTCCATAAAATTAATAATCGATTTTATAATAGATGAATTCTGAACTAAAAGCAAAAGAAGTATTTAGCAATAAGAATATCATAGTTGGTCCTCATTCTCTAATATACTATAGACTTTAAATAAATTATAATTATTTGGTATATCACTATTATATTGAATTAAATATTTAAATATTCTATTCAAACCTATTCTAGTAGATTATTTCTACATAATAACTGTTTAATGAATTTTAACACATCTTTAAATAAAGTAATCTTAGCTTCCAACTGTTAAATATTCTTTAACTAACTCTTAAAACATAAAATTTAATGTTACACTAAGAGGATAAAAATGGATAAAAAGGTTAAAAAGAAAAACAAGGAGAGATTAGCTATATCTAATATAGTATTCGTAGGAGTTGTTATTCTACTAATAGTAGTTGCTGCTGTAGGGTTTGGATTATATGCTACTAAGCCTCCAACTAAGGTAGTAACCACGAAAACTTCAAGTGTAACTGTGACTTCAACCTCTACTGTAACATCTACTGTAACCTCAACTTCTACTGTAACTAAAACTATTCCAGTAACTGTAAACTCTAGCGGAGCATTTTATGATGGTAAAGTAATAACATTTATGTATACTGCACAATTTGAATGTACTCCTAATGGGTCTGTATTTTTCCCTAATGCTGCCAGTAATATAAGTGTTGCTCAAGGATGTGAAGTAGGCGCAGGTAATATTTCAGATTTTCCTAAGGGTGCTGCTCCTATGTTTGTGTTAGTTCCAGCTTTTGCAGGATTGTCAATTTTTGGTGTTCAGAAATTAGGTGCAACTGCTCAAGGTTTTCCAACGTTTACGTACAATAACACTACATATACTATATTAACTCAATGTGGTGCTGCTGATACTCCTACTGCATGTCCTGATCATATGAGTTTGATATATTCTCCAGCATTTACTGCAGTTGAAGAACATTTAGGTATATACAATGGAGTTTTTGGATTACCAGAAGGTGTATTGCCTACTCCAGCTCACGAGCATTTAGTTACTTTTACTACTAATACTTCTATACCATGGTATTTAGTAATAGTTCTAGTATTTAACCCTAATATATATCCAAATCCAATAACTGGTCAATGTACTCAAATTGTTCCATCTAATGTAAGCGATCCTACAGGAGATTGTTTAAATAATATAAATGCTCTTGAAGCTGCTATGACTACTTATGATAGTGCTGTCCCATTGGCTAATGCCAAGAATCCAATATGGACTACATTAGGAGAACCCGGTGTCGATGTAGTTATTCCTGGAATAAGCTCGCCAGCAGACTTGTTTAATACTACTAATTCTAATATGGTATTGTTCTTTAGCGATCCTCCAGTATTTCCATATCCAGTGTAAAAAGTTTTATTATAAAAAAGTTTTTTTATTTTTTTATTATATTAAGATTAATGGGTGAAATAAATGAACGAATATAAAATAAAATTTTCAGATTTCAGAATAAAATTTTTAGATAAATTAATTTCAGATTTCATTTGGGTTTATATAGTGTTATTAGCTTTTCTGTTACCTTTTTTCACTATTCCTTTGACTATAATAACTTTAGTTATAGTGGGATTTATATTTCAAAATTTATATAATACGTTAAAGAAATCTCTATATACAAAAATATCTTTGGAGTTACTTAGTTAT
Organism: Acidianus manzaensis; assembly: GCF_002116695.1. Taxonomy (NCBI): domain Archaea; kingdom Thermoproteati; phylum Thermoproteota; class Thermoprotei; order Sulfolobales; family Sulfolobaceae; genus Acidianus; species Acidianus manzaensis. The sequence goes on along the minus strand of NZ_CP020477.1, from coordinate 2,453,744 downwards.
ATTGGAACCATATTTGTATGGTATTTCTTCAAATTGTATTTCTCTATTAGTTCACCTTATTATTACTTGATATTGTCAATACCAATAGGACTATCTATTTACGAGATTTTAATAAAAATAGATAATAAAATTACTAGTAAAAAATTAACTAGTAAAAATAGCGTATTTGATGAGAAAAATATGATGAAATTGAATTATCTTTCGAATTCTAAAATAGCGTTCTCTTTATTGTTATTAGGATTTATAATAGCCTGGTTTTCCTCTGGTGTCCTTGATTTTATAACAGGCTATCTTTCTTTAAGCTCAATATTCTCTTTGGGGTATTTTAGTCCCGATAATCCTTTAATGATATTTTTTGATTTTATATCTGCTTTTGCTACAGTCACTTCTAGTGTATGGTTCATGATAACTATGGGAATTTGGCTAGGAGTTTTAGCAATTTTTAGACTTATAGAGGTTAAAAATACTGAGAATAAAATTAGAATATTTCTAATGATTTTTGCTTATGCTTTCTATAGTACGTGGCTTCCATCATTTTCTCCTTTGGCTAATAAAGTTCAATATATTCCTTACATGTGGTTTAATGGATTAGGGACTTATGGACCTGTTCTCTCATCTTATCTGTTAGATGGAATAATTGGAACTTTTATAGTCACTGCTATTCTATCTTTACTTTTTGGAGGTAGGCAGATATGCTCTGTAACGTGTACTGCTCCATTCATGCTTCAAGGTACTTTTCAAGATTCATTAAAAAAATATAATAGAATGTCAAAAATGGGAAGGAAGACTTTAACGTCTAAATTGGCATCTTGGTATAAAGTCATAATGATAATAACTTGGAGTTCACTAATAATATTTGGAATAATTTCATTTTTAAATAGTAAAGGAATAACAAATATAACATTCTTTGGTAATGATCCAACAGTATTTTATGTCATGCTATATTTTAATTTCATCTGGTATTTTCAGTTTTTCTTAATGCCATTTGTAGGGAATTACGCTTGTGTTAATCATGGAGTATGTGCTTGGGGTAGTTATAATCAGTTATTTGGTTATCTTGGTTTCTTTAAATTAAAGGCAGTAGATCCAAAACAATGCTTAAGTTGCAAAACAGTAGATTGTGCTAACGCTTGTCCTGTAGGGTTAACTGACATGAGATCAAGCTTTATAAAGAGAGGAGAATTTAAGTCTTTCAAATGTGTTGGTGTGGGAGACTGCGTTGAAGCATGCCCTCATAATAATATTTTGTTTTATGATGTAAGAAATGCAATTAAGGAAAAACTAAAGAAATGAAACATCTAATATATAATTTTTATACTGCCAGTAAACATATCTAATTTATTCGGAATTTTTTAACATTTATTATTAATCAGATATTCTAGTAATTGTTAGATTAATATCGTTAAGTATTTGCTTCTCTGATAAAAATGTATAGGCTTCTCCTGTAATGTATATTGTCACGTTAGAATCGTGTTTGTTAAGATGAAGTGTTACTTCAGTATTTTTCAGACTTAGCTGTACTGTCTTTCCATTACTAAAATAAATTATCACAAATAGTTCTTTAAAATTTGAAGGATTTATTTGTATTAAATATTTTCCTTCATGGTCAATATTTAGATTTTCATCTATTTTAAATGAAAAGGAATAAAAAGCAGAAGTCGTAGAATTAGTATATAATTTAGTAGACGTCTCTTTACTAGGTATTGCTATTATTGACGGATGTAACGCTGAATATAATTCAAATCCTAATATAACGTTAGCTATTAATGTGATTATCAGAAGTGCTATCAACGTATTCTGATTCATATATTATTTTTTAATTGATGGACTATATAAGGAACACTTCGGAAAAAATCTTCATTTATAAGTTAGGATACTTAAATTAGCATATGAAGCTTCTGTTGCTTTTGCTTGTGATTCCACTGCTCTCTTTTGCTGTTCACTCTTCTTCCATCACAGTTTACTACAATGGTTCAGTTATTGCTTATGCAAATAAGGGAGAATTCTATTTAGTTGGAAATAATATAACAGATCTTATTGTGATTGGAGGAAATTATTCTAGGGAAAATAATACTCTTTATCTTTCCAATTATTCTGAAATAAAGTATCATGCTATTTTTCCAACGGGTGTAATCAAAATTTATGAGCCTTACAATTTTACTTTAAGTGTATTGCTTCCTCCTAACTCAGATATAAGCTACGTTAGTCCTGCACCTCTAAGTTTTGCTGAGGAAAATGGTTTTCTAAATTTTACTTTCTATTCTTCTAATGCTTTAATACTATATTCTTTGCCTTCTTCGTCTACTTCATCTATATCTAATCTAGATCATGAAAATGGATTTAACTTTCTTCTCTTAATTACAATTTCAGGATTAGTAGTAACTAATTCTGTTTTAGGATATGTTTTATATTTATTTAGAAAAATTAAGAAAGAGGATAAGGAAAAAGAAGAAGAAGGAGAATCTAAAGAGGTAGTAGAAAGTACTTTAAATGATAGAGATTTACTAGTTTTAAATGCAATAAATTCTGGTGCAACTACTTTATCTGAAATTATCAAAGTAACTAAATTGCCAAAAACAACTGCTTACAGAAGGGTGAAAAAATTGGTTTCTCTAGGTTATATTCAAGAAGTCAGAAAGAATGGAAAAATTTACTATCAAGTTATTAAAAAGGATTAATTTTTGTTTCATTCAAGTTCCGGAACGCGTTCCTTTTATAGATTACATGAGATTTTTGATCAGAGGAAAAATGAATAAACTCCTGTTAATAGGACTAATAGTGCCTTTAATAATTGGAGGAATAGTTTTAAGTGATACAATTTTTGGAACTTTAGCAAATATATCTTATAACATAACATCTAGTAACCATGAATATTATACTATACCAGCAAATATTAATCTAGGAAATTTAACAGCTGGAATGAAGGGTAATTATACAGCTAATGCAGAAATGAATTTACAGACAAGCGGAAATTATACATTTATGCTAAATAATGGAGCATTAAGAGGAGAATTTAGCAACTTTACTGTTATACTGAAATTTGCTAACTATACTATAATTTTGACCAAGGAGCATCATCAAAGCGACAAAATGTATATTCCTAGCGGAAACTATAACATTAGTATCCAAATATTTTATCAAGTATCGCAGCACGCTCATACTGCCAGCATAAGTAATGAGCCATTACTTTACGTTAAGGAAGAAAATTCTTAATCCTCCAAGTTAAATCTTTTTTATAATATATCAAATTTTTACTTTATTTATAAGATTATATTTGATTATTCTTATAAGGAAAATAAACAGTTATATATTATTAGATTTTCTCTAAGAATTTTCATTTAAGAATACTAGCTGCTCCTCCGCCAATGGCACCATTTATTATATTAAATGCTATTATTAATCCAATAAATGTCTGTATATAAGGTGTAACTATAGCATAAGGTAAAAGAGAAAATACAATATATCCAGCTATAGTATATGCGGAGACTCTTCTAATTATAAGAAGTTGTTGTTCTTCTACTCTAGTCCTAACTGGATAGGTAAAAGCTACAAATAATCCTAGAATTATCAACTGAACAATTCCTTCTACTGGAGAATGGATTAAGCTTTCTATTGGAGAAAAAGAAAAGAAACTTGGAGGATAAAATGCTTTAACTAATAATGAAATAATAACCATTACAATAGTTAAAATGAAAGAAAAACCTATACTAGCCGCGATATTCCAACTAAAATCTCTAGAATTCATTGATGTGGTTCACCAGCTGGTCTAGGTTGCGCTGTAGTCTGCGCTGGAGCTGGTTGATTGCTGGACTGCCCAAAGACTTGCTGTAACAATGTAGGTAAATTAAGCTGTGTACCAGCTTCTGCTGGTCCACTTCTGCCCTGTGGGAAGAAGAATGGATATCCTATTGTTATTGCTGATAAAGCTGGATAATATGGTATTCCAAGAGCCATATTTACGCTTGCAGGATCGCTCTTTTCAGCTAATATTCTGGCTAAACCTAATCTTATTGCATCATTGCTGTTAATTCCTAAATCGATCAATTGTAATATTCTCCTTAATTCTGGATCTTGTGGGAATAATTTAGTAATTCTAACTGAGATTAGCTCTATTCCTATTTCAGATAAGAATTGTTTTAACGCAGCTGCTACTGCAGTTGTAATATCTGAAAATCTCTTAAACACATCTACTATTTTTACTCTATTTAGGATTGAACTAACTTCTTGATCTACAACTGGAGAAATATAGGCAGATAGATCGCCATCTTTAAAGTATTGAGATTGAAATTGAATATTAGAAATTAGTAAGCTAGGATTTTGAACTCTATAATAAGTAGCTACTTCGTATTCTAAAGGAACTAAATCATCAGTTTGACTTACTCCTGCAACTCTAACCTCATGCCTTGTTGTTGAAACAAAATATACTACTGTATCATACGGTAATTGACTATATCTAAATCTAGAAAGGAACTGAGAAATTGCATTATTAGGCGATTGAATATTATGAGTTCCTGGTGGTAAATCTCCAGCTACTTGTCCTTGAATAATAACTATGCATCTTTCGTTAGGTTGTACTACAAACATTGATTTAGATGTAATATTTTCTTTAGGATATCTAAAAACTATAGTATCTATAGTCATTAAAGAAGCTCCATTTTCTAATTCTGTTGAAATAACTTGACCTCTGAATGACATGTTACTCGAAATATAATTTCTCTATCAACTAATAAAGTTTTCGAAAAGTTCTGTACTAGGAATTATTAATATATTGCATTAAACTAATAGAAAGAAGAATTCAGTAAAAGTAATACAAAAAATTTATCTATCTTGTGGTGGGAAAAATAATTCATTTCTCTTCAATATAATATTCCTTAAATTATCAAGAAGTTGTGAAATTGCTGTTAAATTATTAGCATCTGAAGATAAGTTTAGTATTTGATTACCAATATCTATCATATTCATGTCATTTTTAACTATTTCATCTAATTGTTCAGTTTGTATTTTATAACGAGCATAAACATCGCCTCCACCGCCTTGTAAAGTCAATGTAGTCCCTATAAGCGTCCTTATGCTAGAAATAATGGATTCTATTCTTTTAAGGAGTGGAGAAAAAGGATCATCTGCTACTATCTCACCTTCTAATCTACTTAAGTTATTTATCGACGCTTCCAATTTCTGAATAACAGCTTGCCTAATTAGAAAATCATCTTGCCTAATTAAGTCTTTAGCCTTATAACCTCTATAACCTGGAACCATTAATTGCAATTTTTCTAAAGGAGTTAATTCTTCTGGCATTTATATAATAGCACAATACCAAATTAAAAGCTTTACTAGAATTTATAATATTTTAGAAAAAAGCAAGGAGATAATTGATATTTCTATATTTCTTTTTTGGAAATGTAAATAGATAGCTAGCATATCAAATAAGATTTAAGAAAAAAAGTAATAAATCGGAATTTTTATTTAAAAAATATATGAATATTTTCTAGATTAATTGGTAAGTTAACGTAGAGTTTAGTAATTTTCTTCCTATATAGAAGAGATAAATCGTTTAGTTAATTATATAGACAAAAATCTTATTAAAAGAGGAACATTTTTTATCCCTCAAAACATTATCCGTTATTCCTTATATTAAGGTAATTGTTATGAATCTATTTGCTATATCTATAGTGATATTTTTTGTTACGCTTTCCTAGTTCTAACTAGACCTAGAAATCTTGGAATAGGACATTCAGCTACTTTAGGAGCAATAGTAAGTCTCTTACTTGGTATAAACACTTTTCCTGCTTATCATAGTATGTGGAATTGTATGGAATGCTACTTTTTATTTCTGTGATAGTTGGATCATTAATATTTGATGAATCAGAGTTCTTTGAATAACAGCCATTAAAAGGTACGGTTTCAGTGCTCTCTAAATTCAATTCATGAAGAATATCGCCAGACTTTATTTAAGTTAATGAAAAAATACTAATAAAAATCTCATTCTTTAATTATTTTTCTATTGAGATATATATTTTGGCGTTATTAACAAATGGTGCTCTAAATATGTTTATTATCCAATCCTCAGTATCTCCTTGCGCGTTAGGAATTAATTCTCTGTGATTTTGCACGTAAGTCTCCATTTTCTTGAAATCTTCCATCTCAATCTCGTATTTTATTACGAATTTTAGCTTTTCAAATTGATAACCTATCTCTTTTTCTTCTTCATTTATATAGAATGTCCCAAGTTTTCCGGGTAACGGATTTCCTTTTAATTCTAGGTTTTTTACTACGTTATCCTTAAGGATATTCTTTAAACTTTGTTCTTTGTCTTTTATTGCCTCTGCTTGTGCATAATGATACAGAGAGTAGTATATTCTTTTTCCGTCATCTCCATGCATTTTTATAAAGTAATTCTTTACTTCATCTAAAATTACATCTACATCATCTTTTATTATGTAAACTTTTCCTGTAGGTGGATATGAAAGTATTTTAGATATCATCAAAAATTCTTGATAGCCTTCCTCATTTTCTTTTATTTCTTTTATGTCCCCTAATTTGTCTTCGATTACTAGATTTTTATAAACGTATACTTTTCTTTTATTTTGTTCATCAATGTAAAAAGTTCCAAATTTTCCCTTTATTTCCTTTTCTGGAATTTGAATTGGAGAGAATATTGTGAGTAATGCTTGTTCAAATGGCCTTCCGCTTTTTGAGTAAGATTCATATTGTAAAGAATGATAAGTATAAAGAAAGCTTAGTTTTCCGTCTTTTTTGCCTAAAAGCTCTTCGTGAAATTCTTTCACTCTCTTTAATATTGTTTTAGAATACATGATAAGGTGATTCAATCTCATAAATTAATATTTATCTACTATACGTAGTCCTTTTATTAATAGGAAAATAATATTTAGAAAAAGCAGAATAAAAACAGATAGGAAAAAGATAATTTTTATTATATAATACTGTTTTACTCATAAATTGAAAGAAGTTATTGGGATAGATATTTCCAAGATAATATCATTCCTATAGCTGATAATATTACTGCAAACGCTACTAGGTATCCGAAGTCTATTGCTAAGTTACTAGGTATTCCTAGGAGTAAGCTTCTTATTGCTTCGTTACTATAAGTTAATGGATTTACTTCTGCTACTGGTTTTAACCAAGATGGCATTTCGCTTATTGGATAAAATGCATTACTAGTAAACAGCAAAGGCAAGTTAAGTAAATTCATTATAGCCATTTGAGATTCCCAACTTGTTGCTCTTATAGCTAACATAATGAATAAGGCTGAAAGTCCTAATGACATTAGGAATAATGCTGCATAAGCTAGCAAGAATGATATAACGCTAATGTTTGAAGCAAATGTCATTCCCATTAATGTTGCCACTGCTAAAACTATGGACGCTTGAACTAATGATCTTATAACTGATGACATTACTTTGCTCATTACTATGCTTCCTCTAGGTATCGGGGTGGTTAATAATCTATCTAGGAATCCTAATCTTCTATCCCATACTATTGACATTCCGCTCTGCATTGAGGTAAATAGTACAATGAAAGATAGCATTCCAGCAGCTAGGAATGAGAAGTAATTTGATGTTCCAAATGTAGCCTTTAATATTTCTGTTCCTATTTGATCAATTACAGCTTTAGGTATATCAACGCCGGGTATTGATATTGAAGTAGAAGTAAATATTTTTCCAAGGTTCATAGATTTTCCAAATAATATTATCCAGAATATTGGTTGTATTAATGAAAGGAGTAAAATTACTGGTGCCTTATACCATTTTTTCAATTCTCTATTAGTTAATGTCCAGAATCCATGTAACATTGTAGTGTTTCTTTTTTCTTCTTCTTTTTCCTTCCCTTCTTTTGTTTGTACTTCTGTCATGATCTCGCCCTCCTCATAGTTCTCATCATGCTCATCATTTCTGCAGAACTTGCTTGTTCTTCTCTTAAGCTTTTACCTGTGTATTCCATGTAAACTTCGTCCATTGTTGGCTGAGTTATAGAGATTTTAGTTACTTTTATTTTATTTTTTACTAATACCTCCATAATTTTTGGAGCTATTTCTTCTCCGTTTTTAACTTTTGCTTTTATTTCAGAATTTATTTGATTTACTTGAACAACACCTTCTATATCTGATATGATTTTTATTGCTTGTTCTGGATTGTCTGTTTCTAATAAAACTACGTCTCCTCCTAGGCTTTCTTTTAATTCTTTTGGACTTCCGATTTTCAGTATATGTCCTTTGTCAATTATTGCAATTTTATCGCAGTACATATCTGCTTCTTCTAAGTAATGCGTAGTAAGGAATATTGTCATATCATATTCTTCCTTTAATTTCATTACATAAGTCCAAATAGCGTTTCTCGTTTGAGCATCTAAGCCTAATGTTGGCTCATCTAAAAATAGTATTGCTGGTCTTCCTATCAATGACATTGCAATTTCTAATCTTCTTCTCATTCCGCCTGAATAGCCTGAAACTTTTCTTTTTTCAGCCTGCGTTAAGTCTACCATTTCTAGAAGCTCTTTAGCTCTTTCTTCTGCTATTTTCTTAGGTATTCCAAATACTCCTGCCATAAACATCATGTTTTCCCATCCTGTCAGATCTTCGTCTGCTGTGTATTCTTGAGGTACTACTCCTATAGATTGTCTAACTAATGAGGGTTGTTTTACAATATCGTAACCATTAACTAATGCTGTTCCTTCTGTAGGTTTTAACGATGTAGTCAACATTTTTATTGTGGTTGATTTTCCTGCACCATTAGGTCCTAAAAAACCGAATATTTCTCCTTTTTCTACTTCAAAATTCACGTGATCTACTGCTGTAAAATTACCATACTTTTTAGTGAGGTTAATTGCTTTTATTGCTATCATTTTTGTCACCTTATTCAATTAATTTTTGTAATCTATTTATAGATGTAGATATTCTATCTTTGTAAGGAATTAGGCTTTCTTTTCCTATGTCTTCAAAAAAGTCTACTAAGCTCTCTAATTCTTCTACTGCTGTATCTATTGTTCCTTTATATCTAGGTGGAAGATAATCACTTATTTCTTCAATTCCTTTATCTGTTAATTTGTATTTTCCGTCCGGAGTTTTTTCTATCATTTTTTCTTCTTCTAATGAAGCTAAGATTGGATAAATTGAACTTGGAGATGGTCTCCACATTCCCCAGGTCATTTTTGATATATCATCAATTATCTCTATTCCTTTCTTTGGAGATTCGCTGAGTAACCATAAAACTATCATCTTTAATCTTCCTTTTGGTGAATAACTAAACATAATATCGATTTCGATAGTAATAAATATAAAGCTATCCCATAACAAATCTATTTTTGGTCTTGCTTTTTCCGTCTTAATTAAAAGCAAAGATTTTAAAAAGTTTAAACTAATATTTTGAAAACATTTACTAGTTTAGTTAGATTCGATAGGAAACAATATTTATAAACTAATTAAATAAATTTTATATCATGAGCTATGATGCAGATCTTATAATCGTAGGAGGAGGACTTTCAGGGTTATCCGCTGGAATAACTGCAGTTAAAGAAGGCCTTAATGTTATTTTACTAGAAAGAGGAGATTATAGTGGAGCTAAAAATGTATCTGGAGGAAGAATGTATGTTCACGCTTTACGAAAATTAATACCGGATATAGAGAATGCACCTTTAGAACTACCAATAAGCAAAGAAAGTTTTGAAGTACATTGTAATAATAGGAAATTATATTTCTCTTTTGAGGAAAAATCAGATAATAGTTACAGTATACTTAGATCTAAATTTGATAGATGGTTAGCTCAACAAGCTGAAAATTTAGGTCTTATAATTTCTTATTCTACCCTAGTTACTAATGCTTATAGAGAGGAAAATGGAATTGTTCTAGATACAAACAGAGGAAGTTTAAAAGCTCCATTAGTTATAGATGCCTCTGGAGTTACTTCAGTAGTTTTTAGATTCTTAGGGTTAAGAAACTTTTCACCTAAGAAATGGATGCTAGGAGTTAAAGAGATTATAAAATCAAAGGAAAACGAAGAAGGAGAGGCAAAAACGGTAATAGGAGCAGTTAAGGGAGTAAAGGGTGGAGGGTTTGTTTACACAAATAAGGATACGCTTTCTGTTGGAATGGCCGTAATTTTTGATTCTTTACCAAAATCTGAAGTTCCAGCTAAAGATTTAGTAGAAGTTTTTAGAGAAAGAGAAGGAATTGAAGGTGAAGTTCTAGAATACTCAGCCCACGCAATACCATATTATGGTTATGATAATTTACCTCCAATTTACGATAAAAACGTAATAGCAGTTGGAGATTCTGCAGGTTTTTTGATTAATGACGGGTTTACAATAAGAGGGATGGATTTAGCAATAGGTTCTGGAATGATTGCTGGCATATCAGCTAAGAGGATAATTGAAAGTAAAAATTATGAAAACACAGAAATATATTATACTCTATTAAAAGAGAGTTTTGTATTAAAACATTTACAGTTAGCCTTAAATAGATTTAAATTAATTGAGGAAGATAGAACGCTTTCAATTTACCCTGAGGTTATATGCGAAGTTTTATCGTCAATGTTTACCGTAAGTGAAGAGAGGAAGTACTTAATTGATGAAGCTTTAAGTAGACTAAAGGAAAAAGGAATATCATTAGGTCAATTACTTATTGATCTATGGAGAGGTGTGAAGTAAGATGATTGATTTACTAAAAAGACTAGGATTGAACACTTATAACGTAGATAAAAAATCTCACATAGAAGTTAATACGGATATTTGCCTAACTTGTAAGGATAAACCATGTATAGTATCATGCCCTGCTGGAACTTATGAAGCAGACAAAGACGGAAGAATAATTGTTCATTATGAAAGATGTCTGGAGTGCGGAGGAGCTTTAGTTATTTGCCCTTATCATGCCATAAAATTCCATTTTCCAGAAAATGGCGTATCATATAGATATGGATAAACGTTTTTCTTCTTTTTTATAAAAATAAGTTATGTCTATATATTGCTTATCCATGCAAAGGTATAGCTGGTATTAAGCCTATAGCTACAAAATATAAATCTACTATCGTAAGAATTATAGCCAGGGAAATTATTATTTTATCTACTTCGCTTAGCTTGATTTCGTCTAATTCTGTTCTACTATTGCTCTCCATAAAGCATCTTGTTTCTGCCGAAATCCCTGTTATTTTTGCATTTTTAAATAGAAATATTGTTGTAGGCACAATAGATTGAAATAAAGCTATAATCTTTTTCTCTCCTCTCATCACTTGTATTTTATACGCTGTATCCGCTGTTTCAAATATTCTTGGTATAGAAATCATGGCTATCGTTACAGCAAAAGTTATACCTAATGGAACTTTGAATTTGCTTAACGCATTAATCATCTGTGATGTCGTAGTTGTTAAAAGAACTAGCATTGAAAAAATAAACATTCCCCAAACTCTCATTGAAACTTGGAAGCCATAAATTAACGCTTGTATAGTTAAGTCAGGTACGTAACCCATAATTTGAAAATAAGACGGAAAAGTCCAAATAACATTAAGTTTATGAAATATCTCCAACAAGAGAGAAGGTGGAGTAAACACTGAAAATCCCCATGTCATTCCAAAAATTTGCGTCACTGAAAAAAGAATAATCAACCTTACTCTTTGCAATGGGATAAAAAAGATAAGTCCTATTAACCCGAGCATAAATCCTATCCACCATATTGATTGAGATGCTACGATAGTAATTAGTAAAAGTATAATTAATTTAGTTAGAGGATTTACTTTATGCATTATAGTATTTTTCTCTACATAATGGGTTAATTGTTCAAATCCTTTTATTCCTATTGCTACAAGGAGAAGATACAGAGGAAATGAAGCACCAAATATGACAAAAAACCAACTAATTACAACGTCTACTAAGTTCATGTCTCATCCTTCTATTTCTTTTAGTTCCTCCTCTGATATTATTTCTTCTTTACTAGCTACTTTCAATGCTTCTTCTGGTTTTCCAGAGTAAACTATTTTTCCATTATCCATAAGTAAAACGTTATCAGTATAATAGTAAGTAAATCTTGGATCGTGGGTTACTACAAGTATTGCTACACCTTTTAATTTCCTTAAATCTTCTCCTAACATTTTCCTATGATACCAATCTTGTCCAGTAGTAGGTTCATCTAACAACAGAACTTTCACGTTAGAAATCATTGTAATAGCCAATGCAGTTCTTCTTTTTTGCCCTATTGAAAGAAGAAGAGGATCTCTATCTTTAACTTCTGTTAAGGAAAAATCATTCAAATATTTTTGCAAAATACTCTCATTAATTTTTTTATTTCGTAATTTCATAGAATAAGCTAATTCTTTTTCTACAGTTCTCTTAATAAATAAGAGATCCACGTCTTGAGGTAAATATGCTATTAATTTTCCTCTTTTATCAATTTTCATTTTCTCTATATTATTTTTATTTTCTATAGAAATTGAACCTTCAAATTTTAGATCTTTAGGAAGTAGTCCAGCTATAGCTTTAAGTAAAGTACTCTTACCACTACCGTTTACTCCCATTAATGCTGTTATTCCTTCTGATAATGAAACTTCCGTATTTACCAAGTAATGAGTATCTTTAGTTACTTTTATTGTTGCATTTAATACAATTTTTCCTTCTCTTCTTTGAATGTTCTCTTTTCTTCTTATTGGCATTTCAATTCCAATTTTTTCTAATTCTTCTGCCATTAGTATTGCATCGTTTTTTCTTAGATCATATATTATTTTTCCCTTATCCATTACTAAAATTCTATCAACAAAAGGTAAGACTTTAGTTACTTTATGCTCTACAATAATTATAGATTTTACCCTTTCTTCATTTCTAGATTTTACTCCATCGCTTTTTATTATGTCCTTAATTTTATCAATAACGTCTTTAGTAGCTTTAGAATCTAAGCTTGAAGTAGGCTCATCTAAAATTAAAGCCTTAGGATTCATTGCCAAGATGCTTGCCAATACTGTTCTTTGCTTTTCTCCTCCAGAAAGGGTAAAAGTTTCCCTATTTAAAAGATGTTTTATTCCTACCCAGTCAGTCACTTCGTTTATCCTTTTTAAGATTTCTTCTTTAGAATAATTCAAATTCTGTAAAGGAAAAGCTATCTCATCTTTCACGAAATAATTCAAAATCTGACTATCTGGATCTTGAAGTAATGTTCCAACTCTTTTAGAAATTTGATGAACAGAAAGAGAAGAAATATCTTCTCCAAATATTTTTATTTCTCCTTTAACATCGGCTTCAATTAATTTCGGAATAATACCATTTATCACGTTTATTAAAGTAGATTTTCCACAACCTGATTTTCCAGTTATTAGAACTGATTCTCCTTCATTAATTTTCAATTCTGGAATTTGGATACTTGGATATTCATTATCTGGATAAGTCACCTCTAGATCTTTTATAAAAACAAAAGACATTTGATTTCCCTTATCTTATAACTTTACTAATTCTATTAGCAATTATAGCTGAAATAGCACCTATAAGTATATCTCCAGGTATATAAGTTACGAACAGATATGTTATTTCAGCTTGATCTGGAACAAATCCGAACACTTCTGGCGCTATAAAGCCATATGTAAAGAAAGGATGAACAAAAGAGAAGAAAAATCCTAATGCGCCACCTTCTAATGCAGATATAAGTAAGAAATCAAAACGGCTTTTTAATTTCTCTCCAATAGCAAATATCTTTCCTCCTGTCAAGAAAATTACTATATCTGCCATTAGACCATAAGTAAACACATCTTCTATTAACCATAGAGGCTCTCCAACAAAGCTGAAATGAATAAGATCTCCTACTATATCGAAAACTGCCATAGTAAGCATTCCGCTACCAACTTTCCTTACAGCACCAATTACTATGAAAAATACAAAAATTCTAAACCATACCGGAGGATTAATAATAGGATATATTCCAGAAGGTAAAAATATAGCATCTCCAACAATATGATCAGCTATCGCTACTAAAGCTCCTCCAACTCCAACGATAGCTAAATCAATAGCATTTAGTTTTTTACTACTCTTCTTAATTATAAAAAAAGCAATTCCTACTGCAATAATAAAATATGCTACTATTATAGGAAGAGGCGTAATTCCAGGTTCAAGACCGACCATTTATTTCACCTCCTCCTTATGAAAACTACTATTCCTATGATAACTAAAACTACTACAGCAATTCCTGCAATAAGAGGATAGTTTATTGTTGATACATGAACTGTAGTATGAGGTACTGAAGGAGTTAATGCTGTAAAATAATTAACTTGATTAGAACTATATGCCATGACATAAATATCATTATCACTAGGGTCATATACAATACCATTAGGACCATTACCTACTGTAACCAGATCAATAAGTGCTCCAGACGTATTCATAACCGCTACTTGATCATTTTGATGAGCTAATGATAAATATAGAAAACCATTTGCATATATTATTTGAGAATACCCATTAATTCCTCCAGTAAATGTAACTGTATGGATAATTTTATCATTTGTTAAATTGATAAACTCAACTTGCTGATCATATGTTGCTACAGCTAATATATCTGGAGGAACGAAAGCCATAGATTCAATTGTGCTATCATTTATAGTAAATTTCTTTATCACAGATAAAGAGGAAAGAGAAATTCCGTAAATTGAATTATTACTGTAAGCTCCTACATATACTATGTTAGTGTAATTATCATAAGCTAATGCTTGAGGAGAACTCATTACAGTAACTTCAGTTATCTTTCCTGAAGGAGAAATAAAGTAGACAGAATTTCCATAAGATGCAGTAACTATAGCATAATTACCTGCATAAATGATATCTGGATAGTTTCCTATTTCATTTATCGTATAATTGTTAACATCGTGTAATTTACTATTTAGTTGAATAAAAGGTCCTTTCTCATAAGCTATAAAGAAATACCCATCGCCATAAGCTATTTTGAAAGGAACTGCTTTTCCGAAATGCGGTAAAGGATAAGTTTGAACGATACTATCACCTTTAATAACTTGCAATTCATTAGCTGATTGAGCTACAAAATATACTTCCCCATTAACGTAAACTCCATAACTTGGACCTGCACCACTGCTTATGTTACTTACAGAAATTGCTAATGACGTTATACTCAATAAAAACAAAACTAAAAGTAATGAAGATAAAACGTATCTATTATATCTGCTTAAATATATATACATATGGTAATATTACCAAATCAAAATATAAACTTGTCGCTATATTTTAGTTATAAAAGTTACATTCTATTAAAAGAAAAGTAATATAACATTAATTAACAATTGTCAATAAATAAAATCAAGCATAAAGTTAAAAATAAGGGAAGAGCATGGGAAAATAAGGTATAAAATTTTCAAATAACTTATAATAATTTGTCTGAGTAGATAAAAAATCTCTATTTAATAGAAGTATTACAATAATTTTACTTTTTCAGAATTTAAGTCTATGCCTGATAATTTCTATAATGAACTTGGTAACATTAGCTAGTTTTGATATAAAGTTGAATAAATTAGATTTCTAAAAGTAAAGTTAGATTTTTAAAAAGAGTAATGCTCTTCATCATATGTCGTGTAAACCAAATGTTTTAGTTCTATTTTATGGGTATGGATCCATAGTAGAATTAGCTAAAGAAATAGCAAAAGGAGTAGAAGAAGAAAATGGGGAAGTTAGAATCAGAAGAGTAAGAGAAACTCTTCCAGCCGAAATGCAATCAAGACTTCCTTTAGACAAAGTTAAAGAAATTCCTGAAGCAACACTGGATGACATGAAATGGGCAGATGGATACATTATGGGCTCTCCTACTAGATTCGGAAATATGGCTGGAGGATTAAAAACGTTCTTAGATCAGACTATTCTTCTTTGGAAGGATAATGTTATGTACGGTAAACCAGTAGGATTCTTTACGGAGGCCTCAACAATACATGGTGGTCACGAAACAACAATACTAACAATGAGTACTTATGCATACCATTTTGGAATGATCATAGTTCCATTAGGATACAAAATTCCAGAAATTTCGCAAACAGTTTCTGGTGGAGGACCATATGGAGCTACGCATTTAGGCTCGAAGGAAGAACTAGATGAGAACGAAAGAACTATTGCAAAGTTTCTTGGAAAAAGAGTAACTGAAGTAGCAAGAAAAATAAAGTGTTGCCAGGCTTAATTCATTTCTTAATTTTATTTTATATTTTTAATAACGTAGACTATTGGTAGAGAACCTCAGCACTCTAAATTAAAATATTTAAAAATAAATTATAATACTTTATTTGCCTTTACTGATATAAAAACTCTAATTAATTTCCATTATTCTCTTTATTCTTGCTTTTTTCAATTCTTCCATTAATTTCTCTAATTCAGTCATTGAATAACCTAATGGTTCTATTTTATCTTTTCCTTCATGTACTATTTGAATTGCAAGCGGATAAAGCTCTTCTATTCTTTTAACTGCATATTCTTTATTCTGAATCAAGGAGAATCCAAAATTTACGTGTCTAGCTTCATCTTCTATTATTGTTTTAATTCCTTGATTGAACTGTTTTAGATTATTCTTAGCTGAGACTTCATTTAAAATTTTTAGACCTACTGTAGCTAGTATTCCTTCAGTTATCATGTGAAATCTTGTTGCTACGTTATCTCTCCAGTTACTAGTCTTAAAATCCTCTACTAATCCATCAAATAATTTAATATATGATTGAGGCAAATCTACAGTATTTAATGGGTCATCTTTAAAATACTCTTTGAAGAAGTCAAAGTGCTCTATTTCTTCAATAACTTGTTGTGGAGAATACAGTTTGACTATTTTAGCTGCATTAAATGATAGTCTCTTTAGTTCTGACCACCTATTCATTATTTTTTCTGGATAAAATTGAGCTGACAGATATCTAATACCTTCTCTAACGTTTTTGTAGCATGAATACCAATTAGAATCCATATTTCAGCTATATCAAAAATAGTTAATTAAGTTTTATTCTAAAAAAGATGTTCAATGTTTAAGAACAAATATTAAGTATATAAATTTAGTTAAAAATATTCGTAGATCAGATACATTTAATTGTAAAACTTAGCATAATTTACAAAATAATTATTAATAATTGATATGAAAAGGAAAGTAGGCTTATTAACATAATCTAGGTACTTTTATCGTTTATATCATTTTCATTTTCTCTTTCTCCAAAATTCAAGAATACGTTGTTTCCTTTAATCTTTACAACACCTTCTTTCTCTAAATGCGTTAAATAGTCTGCATGTTTAACACTTAATGATTCTCTTATGTCCTCAATTGTACATTGCCCTCCTGATTTTAAAAGAAACTTTACTATTTCATGTTCTATTTTTTCATTATTAGCTGTATGGGATTGTTTATATTCTTCATAAGTTTTCTTATCTAACTTTCTGTACATTCTTACGTGCAATTGGTAAATAGTGATTATTCTATTTGCTAAATCTATAGCCTCTTGATCTGTTAACCTTATGCTTTTCTCTCCCATATCGTCGCCCAAAATTATAAAAAATGCTCCCTCTTGCACTTTACCATCTTTAATTGCTGGAGGACTTTCTCCTATTCTTATGTAAATTTTCTGACCGTCTTTTGTGTGACTCTTCCTTCCAATAATCGGCATATAATAATATATGTACTACCTTATTTTAAATATTTCAGTATAAGTAATACTATAAAAATGTATATTATTTCATTGATCTTCTATTTACTCTTAGACCAACTTTCAAAAGAACAGTAGTATCCAATAAATAGTATATAAACAACTATGTACGCATATTATTTCCTTTTTAGAGATAGAAGGGAAAAGAATAGAAAGATAACAAATATGTAAATAAAAATTTTTATACAATTTAGTGTATTGACGCTATTTTTGTTTATAAGATTTCTTGAACTTCTGGTTTTTCTAAGATTTTCTGAAATGCTGTGTTTAGGTCTTCTTTTGTAAATCCGAAGATTACTGGTTTCTTTTCTTCAAATGTCTGGTTTATTATTTCAGGTATCTTTTCTGGGTCTGCTCCAGTTAGTTTATCTTCTAAGTAATCTAGGAAATCCTTTGGGCTCATTATAAAGAAGTCTCCTGAAATAGATACTTCTTGAATCTTCTTATTTACTATTTTTACAGTTATTCTTATTAATTTTCTTGCTTTATAGTCAAGGTGACATAATGCCACTGCAGAAGAAATTTTTACGCATCTTTCTGTTTTTAAGTCAGGATGTCTATTATCTCTGTAATATATCCATTCTTCATTCTTCTTTTCTTCTGCTAATTTGTCCCAAAGTTCTATTTCTTCTGGTGTTAAACTTGAGGATTCAAATTTTATTCCTAGCTCTTTTTCATATTCTTCCTTTATTTTCTTATTTAATTCTTCTCTAGATGGAACTCTTCCTATTTCATTTTCTAATGACGTTAACCAATCTCTCATATCTTTTGCCATTTTATCTCTAAACTTCTCATCTGGAACTCTTACGCATTTACTGATAAGATCTATATCTAGGTGCATTAGAATGTTTCCAGTTATTACTACTGCTTTTTCGTAAGTCATTGCTCCATTTCCGCTTATCTTCTTACCGTTAACTACTATATCTTGATCCCTTAATGTAGCGTTAATTCCATAGCTTTTTAGTACATTTACTATTGGCGTTAGGTACTTAGTATATAATTCTGTAGGATTTCTGGGAGCTTCATCTTCTCTTATGACAATAAAGTAGTCATGTTCTCCAGGAGTAATTACGACTGTTCCTCCGCCTAAATCTCTTCTAACAACTGGTATATTATGAGACTTAGTATAATCTAAATCTACTTCTAACCATACTTCTTGGTGAACCCCAACATTTACGAAAGGGGTTTTTGAAGAAAATAACATTAAAGTATCTTTTCCTCCCCTACTTACGTAATCTGCTACGGAAACAAAAGAAGTGATCATATGATAGCCGTCTTGGGGAGGAAGTTCAATAAATCTCCAAGACATTTCACAGCCTCTTACATGATATCTTCTCGCTTGCTATGAGTTCTTTCAATTTTTGAACTGCTTGAGCTCCAGTAAATAATTGTTTTAGATCTTCTGGATTTGATGGCTTCATTTTTACTAGCCATCCTTTTCCGTAAGGATCTTGGTTTACTAGGATTGGGCTTTTTTCTACTTCTGTATTTGCCTCTACTATTTCTCCAGATACTGGAGCTGGAACTGGTCCTGCCCATTTTCCGCTTTCCATTGTTGCTACTGGTTTTCCTTTCTCTACTTTGATTCCTTTTTTCTTTATTCTAACTTTAACAACTTTTCCTGCCATTGTTTGTGCTACATCAGTTATTCCTACTATAACTAAATCTCCTTCTTGTTTTGCCCATACAGTATTTTTCCCCTCTATATAATAGAGAAGATCTTCGGGGATTTCACAATTCGATTCAGTTACCATATATTTCCCACTTATTTAACTTATACTAAAAACTATACTAAAAATTTTTCCTTTATTATTGTTGGCTTTTATTTTTAAATTAGCTATTACCTTTAATTAACCTAAAAATTAATAGATAAAGAATAATAAAGGAAAAATTGTAGATTAAAAGGAATATAAAATCTTCTAATTAGCATTTTAATGCCGAAACTTTATATCTTAAAAAATAAAAAGATTAATATGAAACGTACAGATCTAGGAGAAATATTAAAAGGAAAAGGAAATTATGTAGATGACCTTCCATTTTCTGGTTATTACGCTTACTTTGTAAGGAGCCAATACGCTCACGCTAAAATAAGAAAAATTGAAGTAGATGAGGCAAAAAATAGAGGAGCATTAATCCTTACTGGTGATGATTTAAAAGTTTCTATAGAAACTACAAAAACTGAAAGCGAAGGCTCATCAACTGTACTCCCATTAGCTTATAAAAAAGTAAGATATGTAGGAGAACCAATAGCTATAGTGCTAGCAGAAGACCCTTACAAGGCAGTAGACTTAGGTGAGTTAATAAACGTTGATTATGAGCCTTTACCTCCAGTAACTTCAGTCGATGAAGCATTAAAAGATAATTCAATTCTTTTTGAAGAATTAGGAACTAATGTAGTATATAAAAACGTTTATGAGTATGGAAACTTACCCACATCAGATAATAGCATAAATTTAGATCTGTATTGGAGTAGATCCTCAGGAAATCCAATTGAAACTTTTGGAGTAATAGTGTATCCTGGCAATCAGTTAACTATTTACTCTAACGTTCAAGCATCGTATTTTCAATCTCAAACTATTTCAAAATATTTAGGAAAAGTTAGATTAATACCAACTAGACAAGGAGGAAGTTTTGGTTCTAAATTTTCCGTGACTAACTACATAATTGCTCTGGGCTTAGCTTCTAAAAAATTCGGAGTTCCAGTAAAATGGATAGAAACTAGAACTGAGCATCTAGAAGCTTCAAATAGTTCTGGGCCAGAAAGGAAATTCAACATTACAGCTTATTTTAGGTCAGACGGAACAATAACAGGATTGGATTTTAAAGTTTTAGAAGATGTTGGAGCTACTATATTTAATGGACAAGCATTAAAGCCCATGGGTATACTAGCTGGTCCATATAAAATAAGAAACATAAGATATGACGTAAAAATGCTTTCAACTAACAAAAATCCTGCAGGAGCGTTTAGAGGAGCAGGAACACCACCACATACTTGGGCATTAGAAAGAACTGTAGATGCAATAGCTGACGAACTACACATGGACAGAGCAGAAATAAGAATGAAGAATTTTATCGATGAATTTCCTTATGAAGCACCTTACGCATTTTACGATTCTGGAAATCCTAAAAAATTAATGGAAATTGCGTTGTCAAGAAAAGATATTTTCGAATTAAGGAAAAAAGGATACGGTATAGGGATAGCATCTTCAACTGATCCAAGTACACCATCAGGCCAAGAAGGGGTAAGAATTAGGGTAAAAAATGGAAAAGTATACTTAGGAATAGGATATGGACCAGAAGGTCAAGGAAACGAACATGTTGGCAGATTACTTTTATCACAATTATTACATATTCCAATGGATAAGATAGAAATTGAAGTGTTAGATAATTTAGAATCAGTTTCTAGTTTTGGACCTGGCGGAAGTAGAATGTCAGTATTTTTATCTGGAGCAATAAAAGGTGCAGTAGAAGAACTACAGAGACAATTTAGAGAATATGGCGAGTTTAAAGATGGCTATTTCATTAAAGGAGATAGGAAAACTAGCATATTAGATTTAGAAGGAGAAGTCTCTTACGTATATTCTCTACAAGGTAAAACTAGATTTAACGCCTATCCTTTCGCTGTAGATATCGCTGTAGTAAAACTAGATGAGTCAGGTTTAATTAAACCAGTTAAATTAATAGTCTATATTGATCCTGGAAATCCTCTGGACGTTGATGTTGTTAAGGAACAAGTTATAGGAGGCTCCTTTATAGGAGTATCAGTTGCATTATATGAAGCATACAGATATTCTAAAGAAGGACAACTCGAAACTCTTAGTTTATCAGATTATGGATTTCCGACAGCCGTAGAAATGCCTGAATTTGAAGTTAATATAGTTCCAGAATATTCTCCTTTCACTCCTATGGGATCTAAAGGTATAGGAGAAATTCCTGTAGGAGTGTCAGCAGCTGCAGTAACTAGCGCAGTAGAAGATCTATTAAAGAGAAAAATCACAAAAATTCCTGTTAGCTGATTTTTTCTCTTCTTCTCTTTCTTTTATTTTAGCTTTTCAAATTCCATTTTACATTAATTTTTATTGGCCTAGATAAAGTATCTTTCAATGGGCATCTTTTTTCAGATTCTTCTAATACTTCCTTTATTCTATCATCTTTGCTCTTAACTGTAATTTCATAATTAACTTCAAGTAAACCTGGGGGAACGTTAGGATCTCCTTGGAATCCTCTAGGATCCATTGTACCTTCTATATAGCCGTATGCCTCGTCTATCTTTACATCTTTTTCTTTTGCAACGTAGTATATAGTAAGTAGGAGACATGATAAGGCTGAACCTAAAAGCATTTCTTCTGGTGTAGGATAATCTGAACCAAATAATCCTATCTGATATTCATTACAGTTTATTGAAATTTTTGCTACGTCCCCTTCAAGTTTTCCTTCTGCTGTAAAAGTCATCATTTTTTATCACTTAATTTAATAATCCAATATCTTTAAATATAGCTGCTTCTACTGCAAACCTAATGTAAAGCGAAGTCTTTTCTTCTTCTTTTAAACTTCTTCCTATTTTTCTTTCAATTTCGTTTATTTGATCAGTAATCACGGTACTAATATTCGTTTCAATTGAAGGCTTGTTCACTTTAAAGACTTGATATATTTCCATGATAAAATTATACATTTCTTCGTCTAAATTAAGTAAATATTCTCCAACTGCAGGAATTAACTGATTATTAAATTCAATCATTTTACCTTTAAAATATGGCCTCCAGGTAAGCATGGAATTCTTAACGAATTCCCATGATGGAGGAAAACCTTTATACTCATCTGGATTAGGAACGTTAACTACTTTGTACTCGTTACCTTCAACATCGACTATTGCTTCTACTTCAAGTTCTAAATTTCCTACTTTCTCTTTCAAATCTTTTACACCTTAAACTTAATTAAAAAATCTAAAATAAAGAGTTTACCAATCTAAAACATAAAAAGCGAAAATCGAAATAAAAAAAGATGGTAGAAACAATTAGCTATTTAATCAAAAATTTTTTCGACATTCCAGTCTTAATACCTGTAATTCCTAAATTATCTTTAATAAGATACAAGAAAAGAAGAAAAGATAAAGGAAAGAAAACTGCTGATACGTCCAAATTAATAAATCTTAAAAAATATGCAGGAACTAACAAGATAACTGAATAGAATACCTTATCATGATTATACCTTGCAGTGGAATAAGTTATACACGAAAAGAAGAAAGTAGCCATAGATCCAAGATAAAAAGCATGAATATACTCATGAAGAAATATTGCCGATAAAGCTAATCCTAGGGAAATCACTACCACTGAAAATGACGTTAAATTTGGTTTTATTCTCCTGGAAAAGAGCATACTAAAATACACTATTAACGTTAAAGGGAAAAATATCTTAAAGAAATATGAAAGAACTGTAAGAACAAGGACTGGAATTTGTTTATAACCAAAGAATGGTTTAGCGTTAAGTGTAGCAGCGAATACTCCTATGTTAACACCTAGGATATATATAAAAATTGGTATAACTAGCATCCAATAATTTACAAAGAATAACCAAGAAATAAAAGAAGCGAATGGAGAAGATAGAACCAAATAGTTTATTGGAAATTTACTACCGTATTTTTTAACATCTTTCAAAGCCCAAATCTCGGTTATAATTAAAAAGACAGAAGCTAAAGCTTGAAAATAGTGAGAGAAGGGAATAGCTAAGGAAAATAAGGCTAATAGTTGAGTATAAATGTACTTTTTAGCTGGAAAGAATAGTCTTTGAATCATCCCAAAATAGAGAGAATAAGCTCCAATACTCATCAGATAACCGTGATAATTATTTAAAAATAAGGATAATCCTCCAAGAGTAAACATTACTATAGATAGATAAATGTAAGGTACATTTACTCCCCATGGTTCAATAGCATTCTTCATACGTTTATCTTATCCAGTTTATATAAAAACTAATAACCTTAGAAATTAGGTTCATAAAGAAACTCCTTTAGATGCTATGTCTTCTTAAGTCACTGTTAGCATCTATACTTTCTCTCTATCTAGAGCTTAAATAAGTATTAATAAAGAAGAATTTTAAGTTAGTATTTCTTCTAAAATAGAAGATACTCTTAAATACTATTTTATCTAAATTATATATTAGTGAAAAATAATGGAACAACAAGAATTTAGATTGCCATTAATAGGAGAAAAATTCCCAGAAATGGAAGTAGATACTACGCAAGGTAAGATAAAGTTGCCAGACGCTTTCGCTGGAAAATGGTTCATAATATTTTCTCACCCTGGAGATTTTACACCAGTTTGCACTACAGAATTTGTCAGCTTTGCTAAGAAATATCAAGAATTCAAAAATTTAAACACTGAATTGATCGGATTATCAGTTGACAGTACAATTAGCCACATAGAATGGGTAAATTGGATAGAGCAAAATTTGAAAGTTGAAATACCATTTCCAATAATAGCTGACCCTATGGGTAATGTTGCGAAAAGACTAGGTATGCTTCATGCTGAATCTTCAACTTCTACTGTAAGAGCAGTATTCATTATAGATAATAGAGGAATAGTTAGATTAATAATGTATTATCCTCTAGAATTAGGCAGAAATATTAACGAAATTCTAAGAAGTCTAAAAGCTTTGCAAATTATAGACAAAACTGGAAGCGTAATGCCTGCGAATTGGCCAAACAATGAAATTATTGGAGATAATGTGTTAAATCCTCCACCTAGAACAGTTAAGGATTCGAAGCTAAGATTAGGACAATTCAAAGGATATGCGTGGTGGTTAACTTATAAAGAAGCAGATAAGAAAGAAGTAGAAGAGGCTAAGAAATTACTCTCTTCTTAATCAAATCCCACACGTCTACCTCTTCTTCTTCATGAATATCTTTTTTATAATTAAAGATTCTAACCAAAGGATGACCATTATACGATAGAATGCTTTCAAAAATTGGTAATCCACCAACAGGCTCATTCCTCATAACTTTAAACGAAGATTCATATTCCCAATTTTTTATTAAACCTTTTTTCATTTCAAACATAGTTAGATTTTTCCTTTTTGTTCTGTAGACTAAGTATTTTTGGTTAACGATATTTAGTTTTTCTTCTTTGAGTTTTAAGCCTATTATTCCTCCATAACCTGCATAAGGGAAGCTAGCGTTTATAATCCCTCCACAACATCCTAATCCTCTAAAGTTTCCTGCTTCTGCGTAAGTCTTTAGTTCTACATCTAGGTAATAAGGAGTTTTTCGAATTACTTTTCCTATGGCTTTTTCTTCGTATTTAGTAATTTTTGGAAAAATTAATCTTACACCTTCTATATGCGCGTGAGGAAAATCACCACCAGTATAAGGTGATGAAATAAATTCTCCTAATGCTTCTCCTTCTTTTATATACTCTCCTTCTTGTTTGTAAGGATTAACGTGTAGAATTTTTATCTTTCTCTTCCCTGTATTTAGAAAAATCTGAACATCATAATCAGTTTTAGCAAATTTATTTGGTCTTCCTAACTTAAATTTAGTTATAGAAATTATTTCTCCTTTAAAAGGAGAATGAAAAATATTTCCTTCTTCTCCTATATCTATTGCTTTGACTTTTACGTGAGATGGAAATCCACTAGAGAAAAAACTAAGATATTTATTTTGCAATTTCATTATCGATTAACCTTTTCACGCTCTCTAATCTTGTAGCTTTTAATGCAGATATCGTTTGAGATTCTGATGGATACCATGGAATATTCTTTAATCTATCTCCAGGTTTTTCGTTAGAATACGGTCTATTGCATCCCGGACATCCACTAGTCATGAACGCTGGCGATAATTCTTTTACTGAAATATCTGATGGTAAGTTTATGTCCTTTAATACTCCGTTCTCAAATACGAAATCTTCTGGTTTCACTAGATCGTTTTCTATTAACCATCTTGATAATTGCATTCTTCTATAAACATTAAGTGGTACTGGTTTCTTTTTCTCCATAGGAGTAGACGATTCTGGATAAAACGCGAATAGGCT
Organism: Acidianus manzaensis; assembly: GCF_002116695.1. NCBI lineage: Archaea > Thermoproteati > Thermoproteota > Thermoprotei > Sulfolobales > Sulfolobaceae > Acidianus > Acidianus manzaensis. The sequence goes on along the minus strand of NZ_CP020477.1, from coordinate 2,428,072 downwards.
AATCTTAGCTCCACGCGAATGAGCGTATAACATTAGATTTACTGCCTCTTCTTCTGTTTCTCCTAATCCTATTATCAGATGAATTCCTGCATTTTTCTTGCCAAAAACTTCTACTGCTTCGTCAATAGCTTTAATGTAACGATCCCAATTATGCATACTTCTTACTGGCTTTCCTCTTACAGAATCGAAGACTCTTTTACTTGCAGCATCTATTGCTACGTCTATCATATCAGCTCCGGCTTTTCTCATCTCTATCATATGATTTTTGAAAGTATAAGTTGCAGTAACTAATTCGGATATTTGTAATTCTATTCCTTCTTCTCTAATTCTTCTAGTAATTTCAATAGCGTCTGGAGATGCTCTTGGATGAGCTAATTGGCCTACGCAAATTCTTTGTAAGCCGTATTCTGGATCTCCTTGTCTTTCTTTAATTCTATCTAAAACTTGCGTTAATGGCCTTAATGGCCAGTCTACTCTTATTAATGTTTTACAATCTGCTCCTTTAGCCACTTCTCTAGCTTGCCCACAGTATAGACAGTTTGCTTTACATCCGTCTGGATAGTATTGTAGTAGGTTTATTGTAGTATTTAATGCCCCTTTTAAGAATTTACCTGGAGAAAAACCTAGTACCATATCTGCTCCAAAACTTAGTCTAACCCAATCCGGACTACTTATTACATTCATGATACGGACACCCTTAATAAGAAGTCATGAATAATATTTCCACAACAAGCATTACTTAAAATAATTTTTCTTCCAATTTGTTTAGCATATTCTATAGTTTCTTCTGTTGGAAATGCTATTCCTTCTATTCCTTCTTCTACGGCTTCTTTTTCCACTTTAGCATAGGCTTTTCCTCTTGGTCTAGCACAACCTAACATGATTGGAACATTAAATGAGTCTCTTGCCTTTTTTAAGGCAAGGGATAATTCTTCAGGTGAAGGTTCTCTAGCATTTTTCATTTGAGTTCCAACTAATGGCATTAATCCTACAATTATTACTGCATCTGGATTTACTTCTTTTAGTAAATCTAAAGCATGCATATCTCCTTCAAATCCTTTTTTACTTAACCCCATTATAACGTGAGGAGCTATTTTTATTCCAGCTTTTTTTAAGAATTTGAAAGAATTTAAATAATCTTCTACTGTAAATGGCTGACCTAAAATATCTTTAATTGTATCGTTATCTCCAACCATATCCAGTAATGCTATTTGTATTCCAGCTTCTTTCAATCTATCTGCAATCTCTTGAGTCTTTATTACTCCAGTATGAGCAATCTTTGTAATTGGATATTTCTTTAATATTTCAGTATATTTCCATATAGGCACGTCTCCCCTAGGAGTCGAACCTCCTGACAAAATTACGCCTTCATAGCCTTCTTTATATATTTTTTCCATTAAATTTGAAAATTTCTCTTTAGTTGATCCATCTTCCATTCCTTCTAATACTCTTGTTTCACAATGCTTACAGTTAAATGCACAATAATTGCCAGTAACTGATATTGGTTTCCAACCTTTTTCTGAAGTTATATAGTCTGTTTCATATTTTTTAAGAGCAGGAGCATAAAAGAATACTGGTTTCATTTACAAACTCCCTCCAAAAACTGTATTAATTGATCTTTTGTTATTCCAATAATCTTAACATCCTTATACCAATCTTCTATTTCCTTAGGAATCTCTTCTTTTTTGCTCCATTTCAATCTTGCTTCTAGATCATATATTGCTCTCTTAGGTTCTACAAAGAAGTCTCCAGTAATTAGTATGGATTCTATTATGTCTTTCCCAGCCATTTTTACCTGAGCTTTTACTAATCCTCCAGGGAATTTCATTTCTCCATATTTTAATCCTTCTCCTTCTAGTGGTTTTCTTAAACCAAATATCCATTCATATGATGAATATTTAGTTTGTAAATCTTTTATATTTTCAATTTCTTCTTGTGTATAAGAAGATTCTACCAATTTCACGTTCATAGATTCTTCGAAGGAGGATTTAGCTAGCTCAATGACGTTATTCATTGAAATATTGGAATTTAATTCTTTATTTATCCAGGTTATTCTTTCCTTAAAATCTTTGGTTATTTTATCTTTCATTTTCTCAGAGCTTAACTTCATTGTACTTACCATATCATCTACATTGAAATTTACAAGGATTGTTCCAGTTACTGCCATATACTTCCCGAAAGAAAATGCGCCTATTCCAGAGATTTTTCTACCATTTACTTCTACATCGTTTTTAGGTCTGAAATTTGCTTTTATATTGAGTTTTTCCAAAGTTTTTATTACTCCATCTGCTGATCTTTGGATAGCAGATTCTACTGTTCCCCCTAGAAGACTTGATTCTGCATATATTTCCCATCCTAACTGGTCTGGACCCATTATTATAGTTCCTCCTCCCGTAGGTCTTCTTCCTACTAACCAACCTTTTTCTTTCACCTTATCAAGATGAATTTCTTGTTCTGCAGCTTGATGGTATCCTAAAAGTACTGCAGTTGGATCAAATATAACAAATCTAAGTATTGGGCTATTTCCAGAAGCTACTGATTCTAGCAATGCTTCTTCTCCAGCTAATATCTTGTCTTGAGTTCCTCTCTCTACTATAAACCTAAATTCCTGCACATAAAATAGTTACTTAAATTAATATATAAATATTATTCTAAAAAATAAGATAAACTAATATAACTTAAAAATGATATGTGTTAAATTAGAGTGCATTAATGTTAAAAGATGTTCTAGATAGGAAAAATAAGTATAATACAATTCTAAGACTCTAGTACCTTATGTGAACTACTCTATAAGGTGATACTCATAACTACTACAGATACGGACTTTCATCCAATTAATCAGAAAATGTTAAAATTGAAATAGAGAATGGTAATTTATTATTGTTTATTTTATATATAATTTATTATCTCTACATATTTAAGGAATTGGGATTATATTTTAAATATTCTCTATTTTAGTAAACCTAAAGTTTTTAGATATCATTACTTATTATTAAATTCGTGAATTGGTACATTACATTCTTTCCTAAAGTAAGTCCTTGGCACATGATGACAGCGTCAAGCTTAGTTGACATGTTAAGTAAAAAACTTGATGGGAACATAATAGGGATAATTGAACCTACTGATACTCCATTTATTAGCGTAGGATATCATCAAGACATTAGTAGAGAAGTCAACGTTGAACTTTGTAACAATTTGAAAATACCAGTTATTAGGCGAGAAACCGGTGGTGGAACAGTGATAATAACTAAAAATCAACAAGGTTATAGAATAGCAATTAAAGAAAAATTCTCTTCAATTAAAGAGCTTTATTCGACGTATTTACAACCAGTTCTTCAAACTATTAGAGATTTTGGATTACCAGCAGAATTAAGAGGACAGGATATCTTAGTTAACAAAAAGAAAATTAGTGGAAACGGAGCAGTATCTTTAGAAAATAGCGTCGTAATTACAGGTAGCGTTATACTCAGGAACGACTTAACAAGATATGTTGATTGTCTACAAATTTCAGAAGAAAAATTCAAAGATAAAATAGCTAAATCAATGGACGAATGGATAACTGGGATTTTTGATGAATTACATGATACTGTTAATTTTAGAGAGAGACTTATACAAAATTTCCAAAAATATTGGAATCCTAAAGAATACAAACTACAAGATGAGGATTTCCAAGCATGGAATAATTTCATTAATGAACTAAAGAAAGAACAAGGTGATAGACATAAACTTAATGATGTTAATTCTTGCTTTAAAGTTTCTAGCAAAGTATTTTTATGTCATATTGATAAAAAATTTGATAAGTTGATTCGTGTAACAGTTAAAATCATTGATGATGAGTTTTCTGAGGTAGAGATTTCAGGTGATTTCTTCGTAATCCCTAGAGAATTTATAACTGAGCTAGAAAAAGCGCTAATTGGCAAAAAGTTAACTGAATATGAAAATGTTATTTCTTCAAAGTTCGAGGAAAATCCTAAAATCTACGGTTTTAATAAAGAACAATTGCTTGAAGTCTTCTCAGAGATTATGAGTTTAAGATATAAAATTTCTTAGAGGATAAGAATACTAGGAGACCTCCAACTGCTAAGTATATTCCAGATGATATCCAGATGTCTCCAGTTAATGATACTGCAAAAGTGTACCATAAACCTAATGCCATTCCAAGAGAAACTGTCAAACCAGTTGAAGTGGATCTTATAATAGTTGAAAAAGCTGAAGTAACTAAAGAAGGAACTGAGCCCCAAATTGCTTGCGTAGTTATTCCTATTACTGATGACACAACTAAGTCTAATAAAAAATTATTAAAATGTAACAAATAGAATAAAGGTATTGCTAGTATAGCTACCAAAATACCCCAATAGGAAATAAGTTTTGTGGTATAATATTTTCCAAATAATATCACTGAAGGAAAAGTGAAAATCATAGCTATAGCATATATTATTTCTCCAAGTTTTCCATAACTTTCTTCCAATAAAACCGGAGTGAATTGGAAGAAAGATAAGGCAAGAGCCATCATTCCAGCAAACCAAAATAGAAGAACACCTATTTTTCTTCCTTGTTTTATAGAATCTTTAAATGGATATTTATCTTTTCTAGCCTCTTTAAATTCTGGAGTTTCTTGAGTATCAAGTCTTATCCAAAAAGCTATAATAGCTATTAACGAACCTAAGAGAAAAAGATATTTCCACCCATAAATGAAAAAGTTCTTTCCAAAATAAGTTTCAGCTAAAATTATCAAAAGTGTAGCCAATACTGATCCTATTCCAAAACCGCTTTGAACAAAAGCTCCTGAAATTCCTTTATTTTGTTTACTACTCCATTCCTCCACAAAAGTGTAACCATTAGAATACTCTCCTCCAGTAAATATTCCTACCATTATCCTTACTAAAATGAAGAATACCAAAGATAATATTCCTATCTTATCATAAGGAGGAATAAAAGGAGTAAGTATAATACTTGCACTTATTCCTAACATGGAAATAACTAAGGAGTCTCTTCTTCCTATTTTATCTCCTAATATTCCTAAAGTTATTGAACCTAAAGGCCTGAAAATTACTGTAAAACCATACGATAATAATATACTGATAAAACTAAACCCTAAAGGAAGAAAAAGTTTCGCAAAAAATGGAGATAAAATAGTAATTATTGTAAAATCATAAGAATCTAGAAGATATCCGAAGAATTGAGCTATATTAACTTTTAGCATATTTTATAAAAAATTAATTAAGTATATAAACTTTGATTTAAGTATCGTATTCTTCAGTTTTGTTTTTCTTATGTTTTAATTTCGTTATAATATTTCTCTATTTCACTTATTTCATTCTTTCTAGTATCTTTAATTTCAGCAAAAAATATTGTTATTACAGCAATACCTATTAAACCAACTAAAGATAAAACTAAATTTCTCACTCCAATACCTCCCAAATAGTAATAGATGAGAGGAGAAATTGAAGACACTATACTAGAAATCCCTGAAACCAATCCATTAACTTTACCCCTTATTGAAGAAGGAAATGATTCTACACTAAGCAAAGAAATTGCAAACAAGCCTAAAGGAGATAAGAATGAAATCAAACCAAAATCACCTATGACAAAGAGAGAACTTCCTAAACCGATTAACATTATTGCAAAACCACCCAACATATAAAGATGACCTAGAAGAACAGAATTCTTTCTACTTAGTTTATCAATTAAAAACTGAACTGCAGTAAATCCCCCTATAATAGAAAGTATTGTAGCAACTACAATTGCTTCATCCGTGAATTTAGCTGACTGCACCGTGTTGAAACCTAATGATGGACCTATAAAGTCTGGTATAATAAGGAAAGGAAACACATAAGTTACAATTGAATCTATAGAAGATATTATTATCAAAGATAAGAGAAGATTTTTTGCTTTTCCAATAGATACTTTCCTTTTTCCAAAACTCTCCCATACAGTACTTTCCTTTAACATAAATCTAACGAGGGAGAAAGGAACAACTATAACTCCAGCAATTGCAAAACTTATCCTCCAGGCTAGATAAGAAGGAAAAGCTGAAAGTAAATATAGCCCTAATAAGCTCGCTACCATATCGCCTAAAAACCATATAGTAGAAAGTACGACAAATAACCTACCCCTTAATCTAGTTGGTGATTCTTCTACTATTAGTGAAGATCCTGCTACTCCATCTCCATTAATAGCAAACCCTTGAATAGCTAAAAGAATAATAACTTCGAATATATTTTGTGAAACAGTTATTATAACCGATGATATTACAAAAAGAAGCAAACCTATTTCTAATGTCTTTTTTCTGCCAAATTTATCAGCTAAAAATCCAAAGAAAAATGAACCTACAACTCCTCCTATTAAGTAAGATGAAAGGACAGTCCCTGCAAAAGAGCTAGAATGTAACGAATCTGCTATTACTTGATTTAAACTTCCAGCTACTGTTAATTCTAATCCTCCTATAAAATAAGTTATTAATAGACTAATGAAAGTTAATTTACTTAACTTATCCATATCATCTTAATAAATTAATTAGATTTAAAATTTACTAAAAAGAATAGTTTCTAAAAATCCTATAAGAATGTTAGACTAAGCGTTGTTAGATTGAAATTCATTACTTAATCTTTCAACTTCTAAATAAGTTAGAGTATCCAATACTTTTCTCATGTAGACTTTTACGAAATAAACTATGTTATAACTTCTAAAAATTGATTCGTCATCTTTTAATAATGTAAAATACTCTTCTGAATCGTAATAATTTATATTAAATTTCTTGCCATCAATTTCTAGATCTTTAGGATATTCCTTCTTTTCTCTATTTTTAATAACCATCAGCAATTCGTTTCCCTTAATTCCTGCTAGCATTATATCCCATTTACCTAAAGTTTCTACTACCGACAGAACAATATCTTTATCGCTTAGCAATTCTTTGACCCTCTTTCTCAAAATAGTTCTTGACTTCTGATAAAGGCTTAAAATTATTAGGCACATTCTCGACTTTTACTTTTACTATCCAGGCACCATAAGGATCTTCATTAATCTTCTCTGGATGTTCAGTCAAATCTTTATTAATATCAATTATTTCTCCTTCCATTGGAAATCTAAACTTTCCAACCCACTTAGCGCTTTCCAGTGTAAATACTGGTGTTCTTGAGTTTACTTTATCTCCTACACTCTTGGCTTCAACTGAAAAAATTCTTCCAATCATATATTGCCCCAAATCTGTTATTCCTAACGTAATTACATTTCCTTCTACTTTAGCCCATACGTGTTTTTCTGCATCGTATAGCAAGTCTTCCGGAAATTTGAACCCATAAACTTCGGTCATATAAGTAATTTAAAAATCAAAACTTATAAATCTTGTTTAATATATAAAAAATCCATGAAATATGCGATATGGTTAGATGGCGTTATCTTAGATGTAGATACTACAGAGGCATTATATTCCATTTATAAGAATAATCAAAACGTAAATATACCAATTAGTCTCAAAGTACATGAAGATTGGAGTAACTTTTATTCTACATTGAAAAAAGTTGGAGAAGAAAATATCATTATAATGTCACCATATAATAAAGAAACTACATTAGAAATTTTGAAAAAAATTAACCTAAATTTGAAGTATATACCTAATTCAGGAAAAACTAAACCATCAAAAGAGCCTTTCACTAAACTAGATGCAGATCCTTTAGATCTCATAGTAATTGGTTCTTCACCTTTAGATTTACTTTCAGCCAGATTTTACGATTCTAGAATAAAAGTACTATGTGTAAAAAGATACTCAGACTGCTCTAAATATAGTCCATTCCTTTATTCTAAAGATTTAACAGAATTAGGGAATATGATGCTCAAAATGAAATTACTATAAATTTTTCCATTACATAAAACTAAAAATTTCTAAATAGTATACTTTCTCTTATAATTTTAACCTTTATTAAAAAACATTTAGAAAAAGATTAAAGATTTTTAGAAACAAATAAGAAAGAGAAAGAAAAGGAATTATATTTACAGATATCTCTTTAATACTGACATCGGATTTGTTAAGTTTGCCGTTAATAATGCCTCTTCTGGAGAATGACCAAATGCAAACGCCATTAACTGAGTAAAGTATACTAATGGCATTCTCAAATCTTGACCATAAGCATCAGTTATTTTATTCATATTAGTTTCAATTGCTACGTGACCTAATGGACAGTCAGTAATTAGTAGTTCTGCTCCGTTTCTTTTCGCTTCTTTAAGTATTCTAGCCTCTAGATGTATTGACGTTGGTGCATCAGAGTAAACGTGTGGTCCTCCACAGCACATAGTCTTTGCTTCAAATGGAACTACTTCAGCTCCTAATGCCTTTAATAATTCGTCCATAAATACTGGTCTCTCTGGATCATCTTTCATTTTCATATATCCTGTTAACGTGTATGCCTTTGGCCTTGTGTATAAACATCCATAATATGGAGCTACTTTTAATCCTGTTAATGGCCTCTTTACTTTGCTTTTTATTCCTTCTGGACCAACTGTATTATAGAAGAATTCAACTGCATGAATCATTAATAATTGCATGTCATAGCCTTTTTCTCCCATCTTCTCTAAGTAGACATTTACTTTTTCTCTTAATTTTGGATATCTGCTCATAAAGTATTGTGTTCTTGATAACGAATAATGGCAACCAGGGCATGCAGACATTACTGCATTAGCTCCCATTTGTCTTGCTATTGAGAGATTTCTTGCTGGTAGTAATAATCCAGCCATTGTATTAACGTTCTTTACTTCTAATGCTCCACAGCAATTATAATCTTCAATTTTTTCGTATTGTAATCCTAAATCCTCAGCTACTAGTTTTAGTGATACATCATAGCCTTTTCCTAAACCGTCTAATGCGCAACCTGGATATAATGCTACTTTACCATATGGGTTTGGGTTACTCATTCTGGTGTCACCTCTTCTTTCATTGCTTCTTGTAAAACTGATTTTATTTTATCCCAATTCTTTACCTTGTTTGGCTTCATTAAATCTTTAATTAATCCAGATTTTAGTAATGGTCCACTCATTGTTATCAAATCTTTTATGCTTAATGTCACGAATCCGACTTTTGCTGATTCCATTCCTAGCAATAATTCTGAAATTCTTCCTCCATTTTTCATAACTGTATCGAGGAATAACTCATCGAATTTTGTTCCTGGATCTTGTTTTACTAATTGATGTTTTAATAAGTAATTGTGTATTGAATGAACTACTTCCTCTACTAATACTCCCTTGGGGCATCTATGAGTGCATTTCTGGCATGATACGCATCTCCATAGACTGTCTTGAAGTTCTATTAAACTTTGTTTATCTCCTTTTCTAGCTAAGTCTATGAATCTTCTTGGACTGTAGTTTGGATCGTATTCTCTCATTGTACAGCCTGATGTACATGTTCCACATTGCCAGCATAATGAGATAGTAGCTCCTTCTATAGTATTAGCTATTTCGTCCCATACTGAAGGATCGTAGCCAGTCTGTGTTCTCTCTATCATGAAGGCGTTCCAAGTTCCATCTAACTCTACTCCATCTACTACTACTTTATCTTTTTCAATTAAACCTTTAATTATGGGTTTTTCTAATTCAGGTATTGGCAAATCTGATCACCTTAAGATATGGTTTTAGCCCTAATACTAGGGCTGTTGTAGTGAGGTGAGTTGGAAGCAATCCCGCGGCTTTCTTATCTACCGCGAGATGCATTGTGTAATCCAAATACCTCACATACGCGTAAACTAAAAAAGCTGTAGTATAATAATAATCTGAACTACTTAAACCAAAAATATCAAGTACTTTTTTCAATTCATCTACTGCTGCAAAGAAATCTGACTGAGAATTGAGTTTTGTTTCATCTTTCAATATATAAGTTATGGAACCTGTTTGTCTCTTTTCGTTCCATATCCATTTAGTCCATAACGGATACTTCTCTGGCTCTAAAAAGTGTATAATTTCTTTTGCCATATCTTCTAAATCTTCCTTATTTCCACCTTTTACTTTAGAGACGAAAGTTTCAACTCTTTCATTGTATCCTGCATTAGTATTTTTTAAAAAATTGTAAGCTATCTGCAATTCTGGTATGCTAGTTTTAGATATTACGTCTTGATAATGTTTCTTGGAGTAAAATATATTATCAAACAGTTTCTTTGCATCATCTTCAGTTTGGATATCTAGTTTTCTTAATTCTTGACTTTTCATTTTCATTGCTTCAATAATTAAGTTCAATGATTTTTTTGTATCATCTGCTACGGTGTTATTTACATCTACTTTTAACATAGAATTATAAATTTCACGCACGTAATCTATATTTAAAAAAACGAGGCTAATGAGATTTCACCTCGATTGCCTTTTTAGCGAAATCTGATTCCTCCCATACGCCCTTAGTTACGTATTCATAAGCTTTCATTGCTGCAGCATATCCTTCAGTTATTGAATCTGATATTGTCTTAGGACCAGTTATAGCTCCTGCTAGGAATATTCCTTTCCTTGTAGATTGTACTGGCAATCTATCTGGATCTAATGGTCTAACGAATCCATGCTCTTCTAAATCTAGGCCTAATGCTTTTGCTACTTGTTTAGAACCTAGACCTAATTCCATACCGTTAGCTAGAATTACCATATCATATGGTATTACTAATGCTCTGTTTAAGTTCATAGTATCTTCTCCCTTAATTATTACAGTATCGTTAGGTCCTCTCATGAATTCTGAAATTCTGCCTCTTATGTATCCTACTCTATACTCTAATTGTGATTTCCAGTATAACTTATCTTCCATTAATCCATAAGTTCTAATATCCATATAGTAAATGTGAACTACTGCATCAGGTACTCTTTCTTTAATTTCCATTGCTTGTTTTGTTGATACTGCACAACATACTCTAGAGCAGTAAGTATTTCCTACTGTAGCATCTCTTGAACCTACGCATAATAATATTGCTACTCTTTTTGGTGGAGTTCCCTTTGTTGTAACTAATTTATTTTCTGATAACATTCTTTCTATATCTGAAATTTGATAGATATTAGGAATTATTCCATATCCATATTCATACTTTCTTCTTGAATCGAAATGTTCAAAACCAGAAGCAGCTATTATAGCATTTACTTTTTCTGTGGTAACTTTTCCACTTTTATCCTTTATTGAAACTGTAAATCCTTTATCTTCAGCTTTTACTCCATCTATTATGCTTTCCATATATATCTTTGGTTTTGAATCCTCAACACTTTTTATCATTGGATCTAGAACTTCTGTAGCTGGTCTTAATTCAGGAAATAGTAAACTATACTTTAATTTTTTAGGTGTACCACCTAGATAAGCTTCTTTTTCTACTAGAACTACATCAACGCCCATATTTCTCAATTCTTTTGTTGCAGATAATCCAGCTGGACCGGATCCAATTACGAGAACTTTTTCATTTGCCAATCAATTCACCCACATATTAATTTTTAATAAAATTAATTAAAAAGATTTACTTTTCCATCTTTTTTATTTTGGTACTTCCTTCTTATACCACTTTACTCTTTCTGGTACTGATATGTAGAAGTCTATTTTTCTGTGTGGAGTATATAAGTACTGTGGTTGAGCTTTTCCTTCTCTTAAGTCAGCTAAGTATTGTATGAATTTCTCCTTATAGTCATCTACTGGTACTCCTACTTTCCTTAAGAATCCTTCTACATCAGTTGCATGCCAGTGTATTTGAGCTATTGTATAAGGATCTGCACCCATCATTATTGCTGCGAATTGTGCATCTGCTAATACCGGTAAGTTATAATTGAATCCTTGTGCTTTTCCTGCCCACTGGCTCTTATCTAATGTAGTTACACATCCAGTATCAGATGTTACAAATACGTCAGCATGTCCTTCTTCTACTGCTGGAATAACTTTCTTGAATAATGCAAAGCTTCTGGAAAATTCTCTTTCTGTTAGAATGTGTCTAAATCCGAATCCACAGCAATCCCACCATGTTGAGTAATCAACTAATTTAGCACCAAAATTCTGTACTGTTCCGCTTGGTGCTGCTGGTCTTCTTCCTTGGAATACCTCAGGATCATAAATTGTATCTTCTGGAACTAACTTATATACGTGGCATGGAGTGTGTACTGCAGCTTTTACGTTGCTTAAATCATATTTTTTCTGTTTTGCTGCTTTCTTACTCATTGTGAATAACCATTCTGAGTAATGTACTACTTCTTCTGGTACTACAATATCCATGTCTAATTTTCTCATTATTGGTCTTAATTTATCTCTTATCTCTTTATGTAATACAATCATATTTCTTACTTCTTTATAATGCCCGAACGATGTACCACAGTGAATTAATGGGAAGTATCCAGTTTCATATGCTCTCCACATATTTCTTACATATACTCCTGCTAATGCTACTGGATTCTCAGCTCCAGATGCGTGATAATTCCATCCTGTGCAAGAGGTTTGATGTGGTTCGTCTAAATAATCTATCTCCATTTTATTCATCATCCAGAATACTGAAGTAGGATATCCTGGAATGTGACCACATTGTCCACAGCTTTTATGGTGCCATAATTTGTTAGTTGGAATAATTTTAGGTTCTCCATTTAAGGATTGCATCTTAACGGGGTCATTGTATGGTTTTATATGATGTACTATTATTTCTCCTTCGTCTTCTAATTTGTATAATTCTTCTTTTACATGTTGTAAACCGTGTGGTGTACTGTATCTGTATATTATTCTTTGATAAACTTCGTTCCAATCAGTAGTATCTGCCATCGGGAATGCTTCTTTTATCCCTTCCTCAATTTTTTTATCTACTTGTTCACTCATGTATAAACCCTATTATATATGTGGTGAATTATAGAATAAAAACTTTACTTATTAAACTAGCAATTAAATGTTTTAAAAAATTACAAGAATAATCTATTTTGATAAAAAAAGTTTAATTATAAATCTAACCAACTATCAGGTAATTCGTCTTCGTTTAATTCTCCTTTCTTCCATTTTTCTTTTATTTCATCTAATTGTGCTTTCCTATCTTGATATATATCCATTATCATTTCGTATAAATCTGGGTCAACACGTTGTAAGGCGTCCATAACACCAGATTCG